>NZ_JBNTQO010000012.1:0-139997 GCF_050630465.1 Bacillus basilensis
TGGTTGTCGTTTCCGCCTTGGTTGTCGTTTCCGCCTTGGTTGTCGTTTCCGCCTTGGTTGTCGTTTCCGCCTTGGTTGTCGTTTCCGCCTTGGTTATCTAACGGCTTAATGCTACCTTTATCAAATGCAAATTGAATATCGTAAAAATGGTGATAATTCATTGAATCGATATCTACTTTTACTTTTGCATTTAACTTTTTCGATAAATCTGGTACTTCTACTTCCACTACGCGTGTATCAGCTTTTTTATCTTCACTTATTACATTTGCATCAACAAACGAACCATTTTTCTCAAATTCAAACTTTGTAATCCATGCACTATTCGTTAATGTGAATGATACATATTTTTTACCATTTTTCACCTTTAACACGCCTGGACTCTTTGTATACGTGTTCATCATTGAAATTTCTTCTGTTTGATCTTTTAAAGCTTTGAAATTGATGCTGTATTCACCGTCTTTAATTGTTTCAGCATCTGGTTTTTCTACTTCTGGCTTTTTATCACCGTCTGGTTGTTTTTCTTCATTCTTAATTGGCTCAAGCTTTTCTTGATCAAATTGAAGTTGTAACTCATGCGTTTGCTTATAATTTCTTGATGCAATTTCGATAAATACTTTTATATTTAGTTTTTTAGATAAATCGTTTACTTCAAACTCTACTACTCTTGTATCTTTTTCCTTATCCTCACTCACTACTTTTGCATCAACAAATGCGCCATCTTTTTCCGTTTGGAAATTTTTAATTAATGAGCTACTTTTTAATGTTACAATTGCTTTTTTCTTACCGTTTTCTACTTTTAATACTCCTGGATTTACCATGTAAGTATTCATCTTAGATTCTTCATCTGTTTGATCTTTTAACACTTTAAATGGAATGCTGTACGCACCATCTGTAATTGTGTTAGAATTTGGTTGTTGATCTGGGTCAGGCTTTTGGTCGGGCTTCTGACCTAGATCGGTAGTTTCATTTGGATCTGGCTTATTAGCTGGATCCTCTTTTTCATTTGGTTTTTCTACATGAATTGGTGTAATGCTATTTTGATCAAATGCAATACGAACGTCGTACTCATGATGATAATTTAAAAAATCAATATTTACTTTTACTTTTGCATTTAATACCTTCTCTACATCTTCTACATCAAATTCTACTACTCTTGTATCTTTTTCTTTATCTTCACTAATTACATTTGTCGCAACTAGCTTACCTGCTTTTTCTGTTTCAAACTTCGTAATCCATGAACTATTCGTTAATGTAAAGGATACTTTCTTTTTCCCATCCTTCACTTTTAAAGTTCCCGGGCTTACTGAATATTGGTTCATCATCGATTCTTCATCTGATGTATCTTTTAAAACTTTGAAGCCAATTGAATATTCACCGTCAGCCAACTTGGTAGCTGCTTGAACTGCAAGTGGTTGTAATGTTGATACGAATGTAAATATCATTAAAAACATAGCAACAATAATTTTTGTATACCTGTTCAATTGAACGACTCTCCCTTTTGAAAATTATTTAATACTGTTCCCATCAAATACAAAGCGAATATCATACGAAGCATTATAATTAATAATTGGAATATTAATTTTCACCTTGCCATTTAGTTTTTTTGACAAGTCAGCAACTTCAAATTCTACAACTCTAGTATTATCTTTTTTGTTTTCACTTAACACTGTTGTTTCTACAAATTGACCATCTTTTTCTACTTGGAAACTTTTAATAGAAGCACTATCTTTCACTTTAAATGAAACATATTGTTTTCCATTTTTAACTGTTAATGTTGCTGGGCTTTCAAAATAACTATTCATTCTAGACGATTCATCTTTATCGCCTTTCCATATAGTAAAAGCAATATTATATTTTCCATCAGCTAGTTTTGTAGCAGCCTTTGCATCTTGTAAACCTAGTGTTGCGATAAACGTAAATAAAACAGCAAATACGGCAATAATCATTTTAAATTGTTTAAACATATATTCATCACCCTTCAAAAGATTTATTTACTCAACTTCACTTTACGAATTAAGAAAGCACCTGAAATAAGAATTAACGCTGCAAACAATCCAATACGTGCTTCATCGCCTGTTTTTGGATTATCTGTTTTTTCAGCTTTTCCATTTTCATTTTTTGTTTCTTTGTTCGCTTCTTTAGCTGTTTCCTTACTCTCTACTTTTGTTTTCTCTTCTTTTACTTGTGTATCTGTTTTCGCTTGATCATTATTTTTTGTTGTAGCAGCTACGCCGTTATCGCCACCTACAGCTTTTACATTTGCATCAAAAGCAAAACGAATTGTGTAGTGGTGGTCATAATTTACGTTTGGTACAACAACATGAATTTTTGCAGCTGCTGGTTTAGATAAATCGTCTATTTTAAACTCTACAGTTCTTTTATCTGCTGATTCGTCTTTACTAACAACTTTTGCATCAACAAAATTCCCGTTCTCAGGTGCTTTAAATTCTGTAATCCAAGCACTATGGTTCATCGGAATTTGTACTCTCATCTCGCCATTTTTTACAACTAACTTAGCTGGTTTTTCAAAATAATCATTTGCCATTGAAGCTGAATCGTTTTCCGCTTTTTGAATGACGTAGTTAATATCATAAGTACCGTCAGCTAGTTGTGCTGAAGCTTTCCCATATGGCATAACAAGAAAAGCTAGCATACATACGAACGTTATAATAAAAGCAGGTAATACAGAAATCTTTCTCATTTGGCTTACTTCCTCCTTGTTTATCTTTCATCCGCACTTTTTGAAAATGATAATTATTCTCAATTTATAAGAAAAAAATAATAATCCTCTACCATTATTTTATTGTAATTTATTTATGTACTGTAGATATTATTGATTATCATTCTCACTTAATGTTAAAAATAATATCCCTCTCTATTCCGTATAAAGAGCGATTCACATTTTAACATAAGTCCCTATCTCTTTCGTTGATTATCATTCTCAATGAATCTCAAAAAAAATAAAACTATCCATTTTCCTACTCTATCACCTCTATTTACAAAAATGATATCGTTATAGAAAACTTTATACCTTTCACTCCTCACTTTCCTTCCAATATTTCCACAACTAAGTCAATCTTAGCCTACTCATAATTTTTTTGTCAACTATATTACGTATAAAATTTTAAATATCTAAATCTCTCTATATACGGCTTTTTCTACAAAAAAAGAGGCTTTCTTTCATAGAAAGCCTCTTTACTCTATTTTTCTACAGCAATTTCCTGCTTTTGAAACTTAGAAACTATATAACCAAATCCTATACCGATTATGCCTGGAACTAACCAACCAATGCCTACACTATATAATGGAATCTTATCTAAAATAGGGGCTAGCGCTGCAATTTGAAGGTTTGCATTGTGTAATCCATCAAAGAAACTTATTGCAAATGCTCCTACAATACCTCCTACATACATCGCTAATGGAAGACGAACGTAGTTTTCAACAAGTGATAATACAATGAGCACAATACCAATTGGGTAAATTGCAATTAAAATTGGTAATGCTAATGCATTTAACTGCGTTAACCCAAGATTCGCTACCATAAATGCTAATACAGAGAAAATGAAAACAACTTTTTGATAAGAAAGCTTCGGTAATAAAGAAGAGAAATATTCTCCGCAAGCTGCGACAATCCCTACAGAAGTTGTTAAACATGCTGCTGTAATTGCGATTCCTAATAATAAAGTCCCGTAACTACCAAATAAATGATTTACAACGTTTGTTAAAATAATTCCTCCGTTTGCTCCCATTCCAAGAGATACACTAGAAGCTCCAAGATAAGCAAGCGCCAAGTAAACTAGTAGTAAACCAAGTGCTGCAATAAATCCTGCAAAAATTGTTACTTTTGCAATGCTATTCTTATTTGTAATACCTTTTCCTTTTAAAGCATTAATAACAACATTTCCGAAAACAAGTGCTGCAAGTCCATCTAAAGTTAAATATCCATCAATAAAACCTTTAAAGAGCGGAGCATTATATGCTTCTGTCGGTGCACCAAATTCACCCATTGGTGTAATAATTGCTTTCACTACAATAATTGCAATAACAGCTAATAAAATCGGAGTTAATACTTTACCAATACGGCCCACTAATTTTGATGGGTTTAAAGCTAAATAGAAAGTTACGGCAAAGAAAATGAATGTAAAGATAACAAGTGGATACGATTGACCCGCTATCTCACTTGGTAAAAACGGTGCAACACTCATTTCATAAGCAACAGTTCCTGTACGTGGCACACTTACGAATACGCCTAAACATAAATAAATTGCAGTGATAAAAACTAGAGCGAATATAGGGTGTACACGTCCTGCAAGCTCATTAATATCTCCCTTTAGAGCTATAACGATAACTCCTAATAAAGGCAATCCAACGCCTGTTACGATAAAACCAAATAACGCGATCCATACATCTGTTCCAGCACCTTGTCCTAATGCTGGTGGAAAAATCATATTACCCGCACCGAAAAATAGTGCAAATAACATTAAACTTATTGCAAACATCTCAGAAAACTTTAAAGATGATTTCATTTCTACTAACCTCCTAATCTTTTATTTAACAAAATATTCTGAATTAAAAACCGTCATATATCCTCTTTCAAGCATACTTCCCCGTAAAAGAACGCAAAAAACACCCGTCCCTAACAAAGGGACGAGTGTTGAAATCGTGGTTCCACCCTTATTCTAATAAAATGAATTTATAACGAAATAAGCTCATTTTATAGCTCGTGTAAATTGATAACGGTTTTATCCGCCAAGAATTACAATGCATCATGCATGCAGTTCACTCTTGAAGTTTAGAGGTGGTAAGCTTGTCTTTTCGTATTAGGAAGCTCACAGCCTAAGGCTTCCCTCTCTGAGAATCGTAGAAAACAACTCATGTCCTCATCATTACTTTTATAAAATATCTTGTCGAAACTTGTTGTTTTTTATTATATGGGCTATTTTTAAAAAAATCAATAGTTTTATTTTTTCTGACAAAAAAATATAGGGAGAAAATTTTTCCTCCCTATAACTGTCCTATTAATAATTTTAATTCTTCAGCTGTAATGTCTCGCCACTTTCCTACTTCAAGATCATTTAGCTCTATATTCATAATGCGTTCTCGCTTTAGTTTTGTCACAGTAAACCCGAAAGCACGGCTCATTCTACGAATTTGTCTGTTCATCCCTTGCGTTAAAACGATGCGAAATGTAGACTGATCCACTCTCGTCACTTTACATGGCTTCGTCATGCCATCTTTAATCTTTACACCACTGGACATCTCATCAATAAACCAATCTGTAAAAGGTTTATCGACTGTGACAACATATTCTTTCTCGTGCTCATGATCACCATGTAAAATTTGATTGGCAATCGCACCGTCATTCGTTAATAAAATAAGTCCTTCTGACGCTTTATCCAATCGCCCAACAGGAAAGATACGCTCTGGATAATTAATATAATCAATAATATTATCTTCAATGTGATCGGCTGCTGTACAAGTAATTCCAACTGGTTTATGAAAGGCGATATACACCTTTTCTTTCTCTTCTTTTGCAATCACCTGTCCATCAATCGTTACTACATCACCCTCGCTCACGAGTGCACCGTGCGTACATATTTCACCGTTAATTGCCACGCATCCTGCTTTAATAAGGCGATCTGTTTCACGTCTTGAGCAGGATTTTGCTTCGCTTATGTATTGGTTGATTTTCATGTTTTATTCCTTTTCATATATATTAAAAGCGTCAATCTATGGCAATATCACTCTGCCACGATTGACGCTCGTTTACTTCGCAAAAACAACTAAATAAATAACCCCAATCACCAAAAATATTCCGCAACAAGCTAACAATACTTTTGCAAGTTTGTCCATAAACATATAATGGTTTCCCCTTTGTTTCGTTGTTTTCTATTTTAATTCGACAACTGTTACGCCTAGGCCTCCCTCGCCCATGTCACCGTAGCGATAGTTTTTCACGCCGCGATGTTTCTTCAAGTAATCTTGTACACCTTGGCGAAGCGCTCCTGTTCCTTTACCATGAATAATTGACACGCGCGGATAGCTTGCAAGCTGTGCATCGTCTAAATATTTTTCAACGCGCATCATTGCATCTTCATAACGTTCACCACGAAGGTCAAGCTCTAATGAAACGTGATAATCTCTACCCTTCACACTTGCGACTGCTTTTTTCTCAGTTTGCTTCGGTGTATTAATGTATTCCATATTGGATTCTTTCACTTTCATCTTCAGAATACCAATTTGTACGCTCCACTCTGTATCACTTACTTTTTCAAGTAGTTGACCTTTTTGACCGAACGTTAACACTTTTACTTCATCGCCTGCTCGTAATTGTTGTTTCGGCGCAGTGTTTTTCACGTTTACTTTTTGTTTCTTCACAAGCTCTGGCGCTGCCCCTTCTAGGCGGCTCTTCGCTTCAATAAGCTCATGGTCTTTCACGTTTACAAGCTGTGCTTTACGCAATTGACGAAGTTCTTGAATAATGCCTTCTGCTTCTTTCTTTGCAGCTTCGACTTTTTCTTCTCCTTCTTTTTGCGCTTTTAATAATTTTTCATCGCGCTCATCGTTAAATTCAATAATTTGACGCTGTAATTCGCGATGCAGTTTTTCAGATTGCTTGCGAAGTGCTTCTGCTTCGTTCCAGTCACGCTCTGCGTTCTTTTGACTTTCTTCTAACTTCGCAATCATATTTTCAATTTTGTTTGTATCTGTACTAATGTGGTTACGTGCTTGATTAATCACGCGATCAGATAATCCAAGGCGTTTCGAAATTTCAAAGGCATTACTACGTCCTGGTACACCAATTAATAATTTGTATGTTGGGCTTAACGTGTTCACATCAAACTCAACACTCGCATTAATAACTTGCTCACGGTTATATCCGTATGCTTTTAATTCTGGGTAATGCGTCGTTGCAACAACACGAGCACCACGATTACATACTTCATCTAAAATTGAAATGGCAAGTGCAGCCCCTTCTTGCGGGTCTGTTCCAGCACCTAATTCATCGAATAAAACTAAGCTTTCAAAATCAGCTTTTTCTAAAATATCTACAATGTTCACCATATGTGAGGAGAACGTACTTAAACTTTGTTCAATCGATTGCTCATCACCAATATCAGCAAAAATATTTTTGAATACACAAATTTCTGACTCATCCATTACTGGAATATGAAGACCAGACTGCGCCATTAATACACAAATACCAACTGTTTTCAGCGTAACTGTTTTACCACCTGTATTCGGCCCCGTAATAACAATTGTCGTGAAATCTTTACCTAACATAATGTTATTTGGCACGATAATTTCTGGATCAATAAGCGGATGACGTGCTTGTCTTAAATCCATGTAACGCTCGTTATTTACGATTGGTTTCGTTGCTTTAATACGCTTCGCGTAAAAAGCTTTCGCAAAGATGAAGTCAAGATTTGCAACTACTTCTACGTTTGATAAAACGATATCCGCTTCTACTGCCACTTCTTCTGTTAACATCAATAAGATACGTTCTACTTCTTGTTTTTCCTTCACGCGTGCTTCTTGAAGTGCGTTATTTAATTCTACAATGACTTGTGGTTCAATAAATAACGTTTGTCCAGAAGCAGATTGATCGTGAACAATACCGCCATATACGCCGCGGTATTCTTGTTTTACTGGGATTACGTAACGTTCGTTACGAATCGTTACAATCGAGTCAGATAGCATCTTTTGCGCGTTTGAAGAACGGGTCATATTTTCTAGCTTTTCACGAATACGACTTTCCGCAGTACGAATTTGAGTACGAATGCCACGCAGTTTATCACTTGCGCTATCGACTACTTCCCCGCCGTCACCGATGCAATTTGTAATTTTCTTTTCTAAATCATATAAAGATACAATTTGAGCGACATGAGTTTCTAAAATGGGAAGCTCGACACCATTATCAACCATATCTTCAATGAAACGTTTCATATTGCGACTACCGTACATCGTATTGGCAATATCAAGTAGTTCATTTGGGCTTAACATACTTCCAATCTTTGCACGCTTCACATTTGAGCGAATATCCGTAATACCCCCTAATGGTGCATTACCTTTTAAACGAATGACTTTCGCTGCTTCATCCGTTGTATCTTGCATCTCTACAATTTCTTCAAAATCAGTGCTCGGCACTAAGTTCTTCACTTTGTCACGACCAAGTGAAGAGGCTGTATGTTCAAGTAATTGTTCTTTTACTTTATTGTATTCTAATACACGCAACGTTCTTTCTAACATGTTGCAGGTCCCCCTTGTGTTACTTATTACGTTTAATATAGTCTAATAAACGTTCGATATCCCACGTGTTAATCACGTTATCTTTTTGAATCCAGCCTTTACGTGCTGCCGCTACACCTGTTTCCATATCTTCTAACATTTCAAGTGTATGAGCATCCGTATTAATCGCTACTTTTACACCAGCATCTTGTGCTTGTTTTAATAATTTTGCGCTTAAATCTAGACGATTTGGATTCGCATTTAATTCTAAAACTGTATTTGTCTCTTTTGCGAGTTCAATTAATAAATCTGTATCTACATCATAACCCTCACGGCGTCCAAGAAGACGTCCTGTCGGATGAGCAATCATTGTGACATGTTTATTCTCAAGTGCTGTACGAAGACGTTTCATAATCGTTTCACGGTCTTGTGAGAAGCTAGAGTGAATCGCTCCAATGACATAATCTAATTCCGCTAATACTTCATCATCAAAATCAAGTGTTGCATCCGGTAGAATGTCCATTTCAATCCCGCGTAAGATTGTAATGTCTGGATACTTTTCGTTCATACGTTCAATTTCTTTCGCCTGTTCACGAAGGCGCTCTTCCGTTAAACCGTTTGCTACTTTTAAGTATTGTGAATGGTCGGTAATTGCCATAAATTTATAACCACGAGCACGACATGCCTGTACCATTTCCTCAATTGAAAAGGCACCGTCGCTCCACGTTGTATGCATATGTAAATCACCTTGTATATCAGAGAACTGAATTAAGTTTGGATACTCTTTAATTAATTCAATTTCCTTTCCATCTTCACGCACTTCTGGCGGGATAAATGGAAGACCGAAATGAGCGAAGAATTCTTCTTCAGTCTCAAATGTTTTCACTTCACCTGTCTCTAAGTTTTCCACACCGTACTCACTAATTTTCTCGCCTTTATCTTTTGCAATTTGACGCATTTTCACGTTATGGTCTTTTGAGCCTGTGAAATGATGAAGCGTTGTAATAAACTCTTCTGGTTTTACTAAGCGGAAATCGATTGAAATATCGTATTCATATTGAAGACGAACAGAAACTTTCGTATCACCGCTCGCGATTACTTCAATCATATTATCAAACTGTAATAAATGCTCACGCACTGCTGCCGGCTCTGTCGTTGCAATAATGAAGTCTAAATCCTTCACTGTCTCACGAACTCGGCGCAAGCTACCAGCGCGCGAGAAACGAATTACTTCAGCAATATTCGACAATTTCTCCTCTATTTCCCCGGCAATAGGCAATACCATCGCGATTGGTAAACGCTCTGGACGAGACCCTACTTGATCAATTGCTTCTAATATTTTTTCTTCTGTCTTCTTACCAAAACCTGCTAAAGCTTGTACTTTATTTTCCTCACAAACAGCTTTTAGCGATTCCAGATCAACAACACCAAGTTCTTTATATAACTTGGCTACCTTCTTACCACCAAGACCTGGTAGTTTTAATAACGGTAATAAGCTACTTGGCACTTCTTGTTCAAGCTCTTGTAATACTTCAGATGTTCCCGATTCTATATATTCTTGAATAACTGCTGCCGTCCCTTTTCCAATGCCCGGAATCTTCGTGAAATCTTCAATCTCAGAAAGACTACGATCATCACTTTCTAATGCTGCTGCCGCTTTACGAAATGCAGATATTTTAAATGGATTCGCGCCCTTTAATTCCATAAAAAGCCCGATTGTCTCCAATAATTTAATAACTTGTTTTTTATTTACTTTCATCATTACCCCGCCTTTCTTTCATAGAAAAAACTCCTCTTTCCGAAAAAAGAGAAGTTATACTCTGCTACCTGTCTGCCATAGTTCCTTCACCTTTTCAGAGAGAATCGGTGTATCGTCTACAATTATTTTGCTAATTGATGATTTTTGTAATGGTGTTTGTACTTGTTCAATCGGAAGAATGTTTCCAATGATAATTAAGACAAACAAAATAATATATACTTCTAAAAATCCGAGGATTGCCCCCGCAAACGCATTTACTTGCTTTAAAACCGGTATTTCTGCAAACATATTTAACAAATTACCAAGTAATGAAAGTGCAATTTTTGTAATAATAAACAATATGATAAACGCAAGTGCTTGATAAAATACTGTCTCAATATTATTTGCATCAATCCATTCTGGAACAGATACGTTTTTATCAAATGGATACGGAATAAATTTCGCAAGTGCTGGCGCTAAATCTTTACAGTACCAGTATGCAACAAGGTATGCGATAATAAAGCTTGTTAACTTTACAAGTTGCAGAATAAACCCTCTGCGTAAGCCGAGAAAAAATCCCATAACAAGCAGTAAAATGATAATAATATCAATCATGTTATTCCATTCCTTTTTTTGTCATACTTTCTTTCAATTTCTCATGTTCTTCTTTTAATTTTATGTAATCGTGTATGACGTTTACCGCCGTCAATACCGCTAGTCTACTCGTGTCAAGCGAAGGATTCTTGGCATTGAGTTCGCGCATTTTATCATCCACAATCGCTGCTACCATGCGGATATGACTTGTACTTTCATCGCCAACAACTGAATATTGTTGACCATAGATTTCTACATTAATTCGACTTTTCTTTCCCTTTTGTTGTGACAACTCACCGGCCTCCAATCACGTACAGAATCCTAAAGTTTATCATACCATGAACCATCATATTATGGAAACAGAAAGAACAATCCGATATGATAAAAATAACAATATAAAAAAAGGGGTGACTCTTATGTCAAATTCTATCGTAATTCAAACAAATTCTACAGTAATTGAAGACATGAAACAACAATATAAACATTCGCTTAGCCCGAAAATTCCACAAGGCGGAATCTTCATGGCAAAGGTGCCCTCTTGCACAATTACAGCTTATAAATCTGGAAAAGTAATGTTCCAAGGTGGACGTGCTGAAGCAGAAGCTTCCCGTTGGCAAACTGTCTCTCAAACACCGAAAACAGCTGTAAAAAAATCTGTCGATTCACACCGTTATGCACCGCCTACTTCCATCAGTACAATGTCTATCGTAGGATCAGATGAAGTTGGTACTGGTGATTTCTTCGGACCGATGACAGTAGTTGCTGTATATGTGGATGCGAAGCAAATTCCACTACTAAAAGAACTTGGTGTAAAAGACTCTAAAAACTTAAATGACGATCAAATTACTGCCATTGCGAAACAACTTCTACACGTTGTTCCTTATAGCTCTCTTGTCCTTCATAACGAAAAATATAACGAGCTATTTGATAAAGGAAACAACCAAGGTAAGTTAAAAGCTTTACTACACAATAAAGCTATTACAAACTTATTAACTAAAATTGCACCTACAAAACCTGAAGGCGTCTTAATCGATCAATTCACACAACCTGATACATACTACAAATATTTAGCAAAACAAAAACAGGTACAGCGCGAAAATGTTTACTTCGCAACGAAAGGTGAAAGCGTTCATTTAGCAGTAGCCGCTGCTTCTATTTTAGCTCGTTACTCATTCGTAAAACAGTTTGACGAGCTAAGCAAAAAAGCTGGTATGCCACTTCCAAAAGGTGCTGGTAAACAAGTTGATATCGCTGCTGCTAAATTAATTCAAAGGCTTGGTAAAGAACGATTACCTGAGTTTGTGAAACTGCATTTTGCTAATACGGAGAAGGCGCTTCGCTTACTAAAATAGTATCGACAAAAACAGGAGCCTACAAACTCCTGTTTTTTGCTTCACCCTACTATCGCCCTTATATTTTTGTTACAATATAAATATACATATTATTCAAATTAAAGGAAGGGATTCCCATTGCTACTTCTACAAATGATTCTAAATATTTTACTAGGTGATCCACACGAAAGACAGTTTGAAATTAGAAAAAACCTTCAGCTACTAAGTGAACAACCAGCGTTCAACGATTTAATAGAGCGCTATGGTCGATCTTTCTTATTAAACTTTCGGATCCGCAGATTTATCGGAAAACACGATGCCCACTTGTTAATACATAATCCAGCAAAACTACAACACTTCTGTGAAGAACTTGAATGTATGATTAGAAAAAGGAGGTATTTCATATGAACGCTGTAAAAGTTATTATATGTTTCCGTACACCTCGTAGGTCCACTTTCTTACCTCACTATTTCTACCATTTGGGGTGCTTTTTTCACTACTAAATCCACATTCGAAAATATATCTGATAACCTCGGCGTTATGGCCATCTATTACGTGTTCATGAGTTTACTGTGGTTTTTCTATTTAGATCGATTAGACAAAGATGTAGATAAAATTACAAAAGAAATTAACGATAATAAGGTGTAATACATAAAAAAGGAGAGTCGCCAAGACTCTCCTTTTTATGTTAGCTTCTTTTCTGCTTCTTATTAGATGAAGATACTTTATGAGAACCTGTTTCATGTGTCGTCGTTCCTTGTCCTTCTACTTCCGGAGAACCTAGGCCTGATCTTGAATGATCTTTTTTCACTTTTTTACTCATTTATATTCACCCCTTCGCGTTACTTTTTGCTATGAGGTAATAAACTATACAAAATAAAAAGCGAGAGGAAATCCTCTCGCTTTTTTCATATTTTAGAATTCAGAAGAACCTGGAGTTCTTGGGAATGGAATTACGTCACGGATGTTAGCCATACCAGTGATGTACATTAGGAAGCGCTCGAAACCTAGACCGAATCCAGCATGTTTTGTACCGCCGTATTTTCTAAGTTCTAAGTACCACCAGTAGTCCTCTTCGTTCATACCTAATTCTTTAATTCTGTCTACTAAAACGTCCATTCTTTCTTCACGTTGACTTCCGCCGATTAATTCGCCGATGCCAGGAACTAGAAGGTCAGTAGCAGCTACTGTTTTACCGTCTTCATTCATACGCATGTAGAACGCTTTAATGTCTTTCGGATAGTCAGTTACGAATACAGGGCGTTTGAAGATTTCTTCTGATAAGTATCTTTCGTGCTCTGTTTGTAAATCAATACCCCATTCTACGGGGTATTTGAAGTCAGCACCTGATTCTTGAAGTACTTTAATTGCTTCTGTATATGTGATACGACCGAAGTCAGAGTTAATTACGTTGTTCATGCGCTCTAGAACTGTTTTATCAACGAAGCTGTTGAAGAAGTCCATTTCTTCTGGTGCATGCTCTAGTACGTATTTCATTGCATATTTCAGCATATCTTCTGTAAGATCCATTACATCGCCTAACTCAGCGAATGCAATCTCGGGCTCAACCATCCAGAACTCAGCAGCATGGCGAGTTGTGTTTGAGTTTTCCGCACGGAATGTAGGTCCGAATGTGTATACATCACGGAATGCTAATGCATAAGCTTCAGCGTTCAGCTGTCCACTTACTGTTAAGTTTGTTTCTTTGCCGAAGAAGTCTTTTGCTTCATCAACTTGTCCGTCTTCACCTTTTGGTACGTTGTTTAAATCTTGCGTTGTTACGCGGAACATTTCGCCAGCACCTTCTGTATCACTACCAGTGATGATTGGTGTGTGAACATGTACGAATCCACGCTCTTGGAAGAATTGGTGAATCGCAAATGCTGCGATAGAACGCACACGGAACGTTGCAGAGAATGCATTTGTTCTTGGACGTAAGTGAGCGATTGTACGTAAGTATTCAAACGTATGACGCTTCTTTTGAAGTGGGTAATCAGAATCTGATAGGCCCTCGATATCAATTTTTTCTGCTTTAATTTCAAATGGTTGCTTCGCTCCAGGCGTTGCAATTACTTTTCCTTCTACTTTCACTGAAGAGCTAAGTGGAAGTTTTGCAATTTCTTTAAAGTTCTCTAATTCTGTATCGAAAACGATTTGAACGCTTTTGAAGAAGCTACCGTCGTTTAATTCGATGAAACCGAATGCTTTTGAATCACGTAAGTTACGAATCCACCCTGATACTTGTACTGTTTGACCTGCATACTTTTCTGTATCTCTATATAGACTTTTTACTAATGTGTTTTCCATAGTGAAATTCTCCTTTGCTGATATATTTAAATACAAAAAAACCTTTCATCCATAAAGGGACGAAAGGTTAAACTTCGCGGTACCACCCAATTTGTCATAAAGACCAACTTTAACTCGTATGTAATACATACTTCCCGGTTTGTAACAGGCCGGATTCCCGTCTAAGTCTACTCTTGAATACAAAATTCAATTTCGGTTAGCAACTCCAAGGTGTTCTTCACATATACCGCCTCATCAGGCTCTCACCATCCCTGACTCGCTTTGGATTATAGTATATACTACTTTTCCTTATCATCGTCTTTCGTTTTGTTAAACTAAAATTAATGTACTACATTCGAGAGAAAGATGCAAGATGCCAGAAAATATATAAGCGATTTTTATAATATATCGACTTACCGACATCTTTTGACGATTGTGCAATAAAAAAATTGCCGGAATGAATCCGGCAATTTTCTAATTACTTACGTAACTCCGCACCAAATTTCTCTTCTACCGTTGTTAATACACGGTTATGTGCTTCTGTTACTTCTTCGTCTGTTAACGTACGTTCTGCATCGAAGTAGGTCATAGAGAATGCAAGTGATTTCTTGCCTTCTTCCATTTTTTCACCTTCGTATAAATCAAATAGCGTTACGTCTTTCAGAAGTTCTCCGCCAGCCTCAGCAATGACTTGCTTCATTTCACCAGCTTTTGTTTCTTTTGTTACTACAACAGCCATATCACGTGTCATAGATGGGAAACGTGGAATTGCTGAGTAATACGTTTCTTCTGCGTCTGCACCGAATACTTTTACAAGGGATAGTTCAAATACGAATGTATTTTTCACATCTAATTGTTTTTCTGCTTCCGGATGCAATTGACCGATGAAACCAATTACTTCGCCATCTAATACGATGTCAGCTGTACGGCCTGGGTGCATACCTTCACGTTTTGCTGGTGCATAAGTGATTTGGTTTGAAACGCCAAGTACGTCGAATAGTCCTTCTAGTACACCTTTCATAACGAAGAAGTCTACTACTTTCTTCTCACCTTGCCATGCATGGTGAAGAGCAAGACCTGTCATCACACCTGCAAGATGTTGTTCTTCTTTCGGAAGTTCTCCTGCTTCTGTCGGTAAGAAGATAGAACCTACTTCGTATAAAGCAACACTGTCGTTTTTACGAGCGACATTGTATGAAACTGCTTCTAACAATTGTGGCACTAAGCTTAAACGAAGTTGGCTACGCTCTTCACTCATTGGAAGTGCAAGGTTTACAGGAGCTTTTTCGTTTGGCTCAACCATATATTGCTTCGCTTTATCAGCGCTTGTTAATGAATATGTGATTGCTTCATATAAACCAGCACCTTCTAGGAAGCGACGTACTTTACGACGTTTCGTTTGTGCTGATGTTAATTTACCACGAGTCATTGTTCCAGAAGGTAATGTAACTGGAATGTGGTCATAACCGTATAGACGGCCCACTTCTTCTACTAAGTCTTCTGAAATTGTAATATCAGGACGACGTGCTGGTACATTCACATGGAATGTTCCTTCTACTTCTGTAAATGGGAATTTTAAGTTTGTGAACATTGTACCCATTTCACTTGCAGAAATATCTGTACCTAATACACGGTTTACTTTTTCAGCAGTAACAGATACTGTACGCTCTTGTACTTGTAAGTTATCAGCTTCTACTACACCTTCAAGTGCTTCTCCGCCAGCGTATTTCGCCATTAATGCAGCTGCATGTTGAATTGCTTCAAATGTACGTGTTGGGTCGATTCCTTTTTCGAAACGTGCACTTGATTCACTGCGAAGACCTAAATCTTTTGATGTACGGCGCACCGTTTGACCTGCAAAGTATGCAGACTCAATTAGAACGTTTACTGTCTCATTTGTAACTTCTGAATCCGCTCCGCCCATTACACCTGCAACAGCTAAAGCTTTTGTTCCGTTTGTAATTACAAGGTGGTGGCTTTGTAATGTACGTTCTTGATCATCTAACGTTTCAATTTTTTCGCCTTCTTTTGCAAGACGAACAACGATTTCTTTTGAACCTAATTTATCGTAATCAAATGCATGTAACGGTTGACCGTATTCCATTAAAATGTAGTTTGTAATATCAACTACATTGCTAATTGGACGAATACCAGCTGCCATAAGACGAGTTTGCATCCACATTGGTGATGGACCAATTTTTACGTTCTTCACCATTTTTGCAATATATAATGGGTTTTCTTCTTTCGCTTCTACACTTACAGAAATGTAATCAGCAGTTTTTTCTTTTGTTTCTTGTAAGTTAATAGCTGGAAGTTTTACTTCACGGCCATAAATAGCAGCTACTTCATACGCAACACCTAACATGTTTAAGCAATCTGCACGGTTTGGTGTTAAACCAAGCTCAAGTACTTCATCATGTAAGTTTAAAATTTCAAGTGCATCTGCACCAACTTCAGCGTCACTTGGGAAGATAAAGATACCATCTGCATATTCTTTTGAAACTAACTTTCCATCAATACCAAGCTCTTGAAGAGCACAAACCATACCGTGAGAAGCTTCACCGCGTAGTTTTGCTTTTTTAATTTTGAAGTTACCAGGAAGTACAGCTCCAACTTTTGCAACTGGTACTTTTAAACCTTTTGCAATGTTAGCAGCTCCACAAATAATTTGAACTGGCTCTTCTTCACCGATATCGATTAAGCATTTGCTTAATTTATCAGCTTCTGGGTGTTTTTCACATTCTAATACGTGACCAACTACAACACCTTTTACACCTTTATTTAATACTTCAACACCTTCTACTTCAATACCACTTTTCGTGATTTTGTCTGCTAGTTCTTGTGCTGTTACATCTTTAATATCTACATACTCTTGTAACCAACGATATGATACGAACATATTTATCCTCTCCTTCCCTTACGCTCGTTTGAATTGTTGTAAGAAACGTACATCATTTGTATAGAAATGACGAATGTCATCAACGCCGTATTTCAACATTGCGATACGCTCTGCGCCCATACCGAATGCGAAACCTTGATATTCTTTTGAATCATAACCAGCCATTTCAAGTACGTTCGGGTGAACCATACCTGCGCCTAAAATTTCGATCCAGCCAGTTCCTTTACAAGTGCCGCAACCTTTTCCGTGACACATCATACAAGAAATATCCATCTCTACAGATGGCTCTGTGAATGGGAAGAAACTTGGACGAAGGCGGATTTCACGATCTTCACCAAACATCTTCTTCACGAATACTTGTAGTGTACCTTTTAAATCACTCATGCGAATGTTTTTATCAATTACAAGACCTTCAATTTGCATGAACTGGTGTGAATGCGTCGCATCATCGTCATCGCGGCGATACACTTTACCAGGACAAATAATTTTAATTGGGCCTTTTTCTTTATTATTTTCCATCGTACGTGCTTGCACAGAAGATGTATGTGTACGTAGTAACGTTTCTTCTGTAATGTAGAATGTATCTTGCATATCACGTGCTGGGTGATCTTTCGGTAAGTTTAATGCTTCGAAGTTGTAGTAGTCTTTTTCTACTTCTGTTCCTTCAGCTACTTCATAACCCATACCGATGAATACATCTTCAATTTGTTCAACAACAGCTGTTAACGGATGGTGACAACCTGTTTCAACAGGACGACCTGGCAGTGTAACATCAATTGTTTCAGTAGCTAATTTCGCTTCAATTACTGCTTTTTCTAAGTTACCAATTTTGTCTTCTAGACGCGTTTGAATCGCTTCACGTACTTCATTTACTAACGCTCCCATACGTGGACGCTCTTCTGCTGATAATTTTCCCATGCCGCGTAATACTTCTGTAATTGGACCTTTTTTTCCTAAATACGCTACGCGTACGTCGTTTAAGCCTTTTAGCTCTTTCGCTTCTTCAATCAGCTCTAACGCTTTTTGCTTTAGCTCTTTTAAACGTGCTTCCATTTTGGAACCCTCCTAATTTTAAAAATAAAAAAACCTCGCTCCCAAAAAGGGACGAGGTAAATTCGCGGTACCACCCTAAATTGACAGAACATGTCTGCCCACTCATTAGTTATAACGATCAATTCTGACCGGAACGCCTTTACATATACATGGTCCTGGCGTCAACTCCAGAGGTGAATTCACTTCCGTCTACCATAAGAATGCTTTCAGTCTACGGCATTCTCTCCCTATATGGCGATTTTGTAAGCTACTCTTCTCTATCAACGTTTTTCGTTATTTAACTTTTATTATATGTTCATTACGAACATGTACTTCAACTTATTATAAGAAGTTTTTTATTTGTTCGCAACTGGGCTTTGTAAATAATACGTTAAAATCCCTGCTGCAACCGCAACATTTAATGATTCTGCCCCGCCGTAAATCGGAATATACAAGTTTTGATTTGTTTTTGCAAGAATTTCTTGGCGTACGCCATTTCCTTCATTTCCTACAATTAATGCAAAACTTCCGGCCGGCGTTACTTCACCATAAGGAACTCCATTTTCAAGAGCTGTTCCATATACAGGAACGTTATTTTCTTTTAGCTTGTCTACCCATTCTTCTAAGTTCCCTTTTACAATTGGTAAGTGGAAAATAGAACCTTGTGTAGAGCGGAGTACTTTACTATTGTAGACATCAACACAACCTTCTCCAAGCACTACGGCATGAATACCAGCTGCATCAGCTGTACGAATAATCGTTCCTAAATTACCTGGGTCTTGCAGGCCATCTAATAGAAGAAATTTCCCATCAGTAAGAACTACTTCTTTCTCATGCTTCTCACAAACAGCAAATACACCTTGCGTCGTTTCTGTTTCACGAAGTACTTTTACGATTGCTTCAGGCACAATATACATTTCCACATCATTAACTGTCCAATCTTTCGGAAGATCTGTCTTATCTGAAACGATAAGTTCTGTTACAACCCCTGCCTTTAAAGCTTCCTCCACTAAATGGAATCCTTCTACAAAGAACAACCCTTGTTTATCGCGTTCTTTTTTCGTTTGCAGCTTTTTCCACTGCTTTACACGCGGATTTTGTAATGAATCAATGTTTTTCATAATATGTATTTCCCTCTCTTCTTGTCTTATCATTATAGCCTATTTTTCATACATATTTACATAAAAAAGAACAAAAACTAACGTCAGTTTCAATTCTGAAGAAGAGGTGAAAGCAATGAGTTTTAATTTACGCGGTGCTGTATTAGCAAATGTATCTGGAAATTCACAAGACCAATTACAAGAAACAATTGTAGATGCAATTCAAAGCGGTGAAGAAAAAATGCTTCCAGGTCTTGGTGTTTTATTCGAAGTCATTTGGAAAAACGCTGATGAAAATGAAAAGCACGAAATGTTAGAAACGTTAGAGCAAGGATTAAAAAAATAAACAATTTGAAAATCACCTTTGCATAAGCTAAGGTGATTTTTTGCCGAAAATTTTTTTCTTTCCCTAAACATTTCTACTTTACTAACGCTACTCGATGGAGTACAATGTTCAAAATACATTTAAACCGATCGATTTTTCTTCATATACACCATTAGATAAAAGGAGTGAATGTTTTATGCACCGTATTACGCTTGAACAAATTTTTAAACACCATATTACACAAAAATACGTAAATCGTTCTGGGATGGTCCACGCGATTGCTGTCGCTTACCATGCGTTTCACTTAGCTAAAAAGCATCACGCCTCAGTCGATGCTGCGACAAAAGCTGGTTTCCTTCATGATATCGGACATCATACGTGGTACACAGGCGGCGAATGGGACTATGACTTATATAAAAAGAATGATATCCATGCAATTAAAGGAGCGGAACGAGCTCATAAGTTATTAATCCGATTAGGCGAACATCCAAAGCAAGCAAAAGAAATTTCTGTTGCAATTCTATTGCATACTGATTCTTTCCTAGTAGAACAATCACTTGAAAGAACACCTCTACAAAACATTATTAAGTGGGCAGATGAAGCAGATGAAGAACCGGGAGGAGCGCACCATTACCGGACTATCTCTTATGAAAAAGCACTAAAAGCAATTCAGCAGTTAGATCGATTGGTAGAGCGTGAATTGCAAATAGAGCAATCAAAATCGAATAACAAAGCAGAACATAGTTATCAATAAGAAAGAGGCATCACTATAGGGTGATACCTCTTTTATTATTTTATGGAAAATAAACCTTTATATGTAATATTTAAATGTTACATTCAAAAACGAAATACTTTATAATTAAATATACAAATATAAAGAGGTGATTCTAAATATGCAACCCGCTACACAACTTCCTTATGAACAGAAACACTCTATGTCATGGGGACAATTCATTAGCTCCGTTTTATTTGCTTTTTTTGGAACCGGACTTATTACTGTGTTCCTCGCAATGCCCTTAACAATTTATACAGCAGGTCTTACAGATAAAAAACAAATTGCCCTGTACGAATCTATTGCCAATACTGCAAGTACCGTATTACAACTAACCGTGTTGTTATTCTTCATTTTTAAATTCGAACCCGCAAAAAATTTACTATTAAAATCTTTTAACTTTAAAGCACTGAAAGAATGGCGCACATACGTATACTTACTTCTTTTCTTCGTTATAAACATCATACTCAATTACATACTGTTAAATTATGTGTTCCAAGACGCAACAAAGCAGCAATCTTCCGCACTAAACTTAGACATTTTTAAGCAGTATCAAATATTATTACTTCTCAGCTTTGCAATACTCACACCAATTTTTGAAGAGCTTATTTTCCGTGGTTTTTTACTTCACTTCTTCTCTGAACGCTTTCCATTTTGGATTGCAGCCATCGTAACAAGTTTCTTCTTCGGGATCGCTCATACATACTCACTTGGGGTAATGGTAATTACTTTCTTCTTGGGATTATTAATGGCTATTTTATGTAAAAAAACAAAATCCATTATTCCAGCTATGTTACTTCATATTATGAATAATATGTTGGCATTCTTAAGTTAAAAAGAGGTATCATCGCGATACCTCTTTTTACTCTTTTATAACAACTTCAAACTCTTCTTCCGTTAGCACTTTTCGATAATTCGTTTTCTTTTCTCCTTCTTCACCAGAAGTTAGGACAGGCGTCAGTATAATTTTCGTTACACGATCTTCTAGCTTTTCAAATCGCCAATAACTATTTTTTGATAATGTAAGGCCTGAATGTGGTATTAGCTCGTTTCCATCTTGATCTTTCGCGATAAATTTCACTTCTAATTTTGTTCCATTCAACATTTTATAGTTCAACTTCGTAGATATAGGAGAAACTTTTAAATCTTCCACTTCTATTTTTTGACCATTTTCTAATTTAAAATGTTTATGGATTGGGATTGTCTTCGTTTCAGCTTTTAATTTGTCTCCAGATGCTTTAAAGGAAAAGCCCCATTCTCCTTTCCATGTTGAATTCTCTTCTTTTAAAGAGATATCTCTATATACAACTTGTATATCACATTCTCCATGAATTTCTAGAGGGTTCATTTCACCATCTTTTAAATCTATATTTGAGAAAAATGTATACGTGTATTCATTTATTTTCTTGTCCCCGCCGCTACCGCTACCATTTAACTGTTTTCCATTTATATAAATATCAGGGCTAGGATAAGAGCCCTCTAAATTGATACGACTAGACTTAAACGTACTATTAACAATAATCTGCCCCTCATCTATCATCACTTCATCTAATCGTACTTCTACACCGTTATCATAAACTGTTTGTCCTATTGTCGTTTTATATTCTTTTAAAGGTTCGCCTCTACTGTTCACGTAGTCTTCCATTTTACTTCCGATTAACGGTATATCTGCAATCATCCTTCTCATATCTACAGTCATCATCATGATAAATAATGCCGCAGCCGTTGTTACAATAGCTATATTCCGTTTCGTATGAGCTTTGTTCGTTTTTATTTTTTTACGAATTCGCTTTTTTATTTTCTTTTTCTCTATGTGCGTTAAGTTAACCTCTTCATATTCATTCTCATCCATTTTTATATCATTTAACATTTCATATGGATCTTTCATTTTCTTCACCTCTCTTCTTATTTATTTCATCCGGTTATGTAAAAATAATGCCCTTAGCTTCTTTCGACCTCTCGATAGACGATTGTATATAAAAGAAGTTTTCACTCCCATTTTCTCCGCAATATCTTCTACACTATCCTCTTGCACGTAATGCTTCATAAAGATTTCTTTATCGTTCTTCTTTAAATGATTTAATATATGTTCCATATCATTACTCATTTCATTTTTAGTAGTATCGGTATGCATCGCTATTTCACCTATTTGATCTAATCCTTTTTCATTTACTGTCTTCGCATATTTCCTCGCATAATCGATAGATTTATATTTTGTAATAGCTGCAATCCAATTTTTTAACGTATTTTTCTCTTCATCATACTTTTCAATATGATTCCAAATCGCCAACAACACATCATCCATACATTCCTCTTGCACATCTTGAAAAGAAGCTAAATGCTTCTGAACAATACTTTTTATAAGTCCGCCGTACTGGTCGATAATAAAGTATAACGCTTTTTCATCCCTTTTTCTTAGCTGCATTGCAACGTTCTCTTCTGTAATTTTCATATGCCCACTCCTCTCTAACATGCTCTATATCTATTAATTCGTATCGGTACTACTCATTTCTATCAATTTATACATATTTATTAATAATATCCAAAATAAACCTCATGTAGTAAAATATAACTTAATTCACATAAAGGAGTTTACATATGTTCAGTATTATTTGGATGCTTTTTACGCCACTTCTCTTACTATGTGGGATTGTTGGTGGTATTTTTTTAATAGTAACAGGGATTAAATATCGGAAATTACGCGTTGGTTTAATGGGGCTACTTAGCCTATCCTTTGTCACACTACCTTTTGTTCTTTTAAGTGTAGGGATTCATATCGATACAATTTTCCCGATTCCAACTGCTCTTTACTGGACCCTATTTTCTTTAACTGGATTATTAGCAGGGGTAAGTGGAGTACAAGCAAAAATTAAAAGTATACGTAATATGGGATTCATTATTTTTACCACTGGAATATTAGGTGTTATCTTCTGGGAGCTCATGTCTGTAGGTGATTCATTCTATATATAATATTTTTAGCAACTTACAAATCGGAGGTAATGCAAAAGTGTTTGGAATATTAACTTGGATGATTTTAGCTCTTACTTTAATGTTATGCGCATTTATCGTTGGTATTTTTTTAATTATTGCTGGTATGAAATGTCGTAAATCACTTACTATTATAGCTGGTTTAATTAGCATATTACTTATCGTTGTTCCTATCATTTGTATAGGCTCTGGAATAGATTTAGAGAGGATTGTTCCAATTTCGGGAACTTTATATTGGTGTTTCTTCTCTTTAGCTGGACTATTAGCTATTATAAGCGGAAGACAAATATCGAGTATTCGTTCTATGGGGACGATTTTGGTTATAACAGGATTGTGCTCTGTAACTGGTTATCATCTTTTATATCTAACTGCATAAAAAACACAAAAAAGCAGGGAAATTAATTCCCTGCTTTTCTATTTGGCTTATTGCCTGATGGTAAGAAGAACGATAACACCCAAGCAACACCTGCGAGTATTGTTGCAATTAAGAAGGCATCGTTAATACCATTAATTGCAGATAGCTTTGAAATTTGTCCATATAATAGTTGTGTGCCCATCGCATCTCCTGCTTGCGCTGATCCGGCTAAGGCCGCTAAGCTTTGCCCCATACCGTGTACTTTATCAACTAAAATTGGATTTGACGTTGTTAACATATTACCGTAATCTGCTACGTGAGCAGTTGTTTGTTGCGTCATAAGTGTAATTAAAATCGCTGTCCCAATTGAACCCGCTACTTGTCTTGACGTATTTTGCGTTGCTGTACCGTGAGAAATTAATTTCATCGGCAGTGCGTTCATACCTGCTGTCATAATTGGCATCATAATGAATGACATACCAATTGAACGTATAATATAATCCGTCATAATAACGCTATACGGTGTATCCATCGATAATTTTGTAAATTCATATGTCGCATACGTCGTAATTGCCAATCCAATTATTGCTAATGGACGAATGCCATATTTATCGAATAATTTACCCGCTACCGGTCCCATGATTCCCATAATTAATGATCCTGGAAGAAGTAGTAAACCAGATTCAATTGGCGTAAAGCCACGAATATTTTGTAGATATACTGGAAGTAATAGCATACCTCCGAATAATGCCATCGTTACGATTGCGTTAATTACTAAAGTGAAAGTAAATACTGGATATTTAAACACTTGTAAATCAAGCATTTTATTGTCCGTTGTTAACTCTCTCCAAATAAATAACGCTAAACCAATTACACCGATAACAAGTGAAATAATGACTTCTGCACTAGTCCAACTATTATTTCCAGCTTCACTAAATCCATACAATAAGCTTCCTAGTCCAATACTTGAACTAACCACACCAAATATATCTAATTTCGTTTTAGACACTGGCTGAGCTAGTGTAAAGAATTTTAAAGATAGGAACGTAATAATTAAACCAATAATAAACATCGCATAGAACATTAAGTTCCAGCTGTAATTTTCAATCACCCAACCTGTTACAGTTGGTCCGATAGCTGGTGCTAAAATCATCGCTACACCTAGTAATCCCATCGCTGCTCCGCGCTTATGAGGCGGGAATAATGTCATGAAGATATTCATACCAACCGGCATTAAAATACCCGCACCAACCGCTTGAATAACGCGGCCCGTCATCATCATTGTAAAGTTTCCTGAAATAGCACAAATGATAGATCCTACAGTGAAGAATAACATTGCTGCTACGAATAATTTACGATACGTAAATCGCGAAACTAAAAAGGCACTAATCGGTACTAAAATACCATTTACAAGCATGAAACCTGTAATTAACCATTGTGCTGTTGAAGTTGAAACGTTAAATTCATTCATTAACGGTGGCAATGCAACGTTAATGATTGTTTGGTTTAAAATAGAAACGAACATGCCGAGAATTAATACAGCTACAACTGCTTTTACGTTCACATTCTCTACAGGCATAGACATTTGTTTTTTCGGCACTTCTTTTTCTTGTTTTACTTCTTCTTGATTTCCTGTTTCTAACTCAACTACATTAGAGATTTCCGATTCTTGCTTCCGTTCAATTTCTTTCTCTTCTGTTTCTACTTTACTTACTTCTATTTTACTTACGGCTGGGACTTGTTCTTCTCCCACATTCGTTTTTTTCTTTCGTAAAAGACGATTTACAAGGAAGAAGACGATTATACAAAATAGTGCATATCCTGCAATTATGATTGAGGACATCTCATCTCCCCCTTACTTATGAATACGAACTGTCACATTCATGCCAGGAACAATATTTACTGATTTACTATGATCTAAAGAAATTTTAACTGGTACTACTTGTGTTACTTTCGTATAGTTCGCTGTTGCGTTGCTTGATGGTAACATAGAGAATGTGTTCGCTGTTGTTAAGCCCACTTGCTCTACTTTTCCTGATAATGTTGTATCTGGGTATGCATCTACATACACATCTACATCTTGACCTTTTTGAACATCATCAACATCTGTTTCTTCAATGTTTGCTGTTACCCATAAATCGTTCATGTCAAATGCGTAAGCGATCGGGCTACCTGCTCCAACGAAAGCATTTGTTGTTGCGTTTGATTGTACAACTGTTGCATTTTGCGGAATTGTTACATCTACTGTTTGTTCTCCATTAGCTGCTGCTACAGTGACAGCACCTAATTTATCATTCTCATTGTAATTCTTACCTACCTCAGCTTTCCAGTCCGTTAATTTACCCGCTACTGGTGATGCAATCGGAATTACCTTTCCATCAATTTTTGCATTGTCTGTTTTCAAGTAATTTTCCGCTTGATTGTAATAGTAATAACCGCCAATACCGCCGCCAACTAGTACAATTAATGTGATAATGTTGATAATCACCATTCTTCGAAACTGATTCATTGCATTCCTCTCCTTATATCGCATATAATTTTTTTCTAAACTATTTACGTCCTTATTGTTTAGAGTGTTTAATTGTTAATTATGTTAACCTTTAAACAAAAAAATCACACCATCTGCGGTGTAAATCGAAATTTATCTACCTGCGAGCGGTGCTGATTTCTGAAGGACTATCGTTTATAATTATAAATAATTATTTTGAAACTACAACCAACAATTTACGTATGAAATGTCGCTTAAACAACAATATAATACCAATATGTTGTTTAAGTACAGAAAATTAAACGGGGAGAAGTAAAATGTCTATTAAAAATACAAATGATCCACGTGTTAAGCGGACGAGACAACTCATACAGGATGCTTTTGTCGCTTTAGTAGGCGAAAAAGGTTTTGAAAATGTAACTGTTCAACATATCGCCGAACGTGCTCCTGTAAACCGCGCTACATTTTATAGCCATTACCATGATAAATATGACCTATTAGACAAGAGCATTGAAGAAATGTTAGAGAAGCTAACAGAAGTAATTAAACCGAAGAATAGAAATAAAGAAGATTTTCAACTAACATTTGATTCACCTCATCCGACCTTTTTAGCTTTATTTGAACACATCGCAGAAAATGTGAATTTCTATAATGTTATGCTTGGAGATAAAGCTGCCGGAAACTACTCTTATAAAATGATGAAAACGATACAAGTACATTTAACATTAAGCTTATCTATTTCACAACCAGATGATAAAGATCTTATGGTTCCTCGTGATATTTTGATTAGCTATGTAACAGGAGCTCATATCGGGATGATTATGTCATGGCTAAAAAGAGGGATGATATATACCCCGCATTTCATGGCTATGCAATTAACTCGTTTAATTATTTTAGGAGCTCATACTGCTGCAGGATTAGAAAGACCTTTTTAAAACATAAAAAAGCGAAGGAAAATCTCCTTCGCTTTTTCTATTAATTAAATGTAATGTTATGTACAGCCTCTTTATCAAGACGTTTAATAACTTCTACAATTAACTTCACTGCATTTTCATAGTCATCACGGTGCAACATTGCCGCATGAGAATGAATGTAGCGCGTTGCAATCGTAATTGCTATAGACGGAATACCATTTACAGCAATATGAATTGCACCTGCATCCGTTCCTCCGCCAGCTACTGAATCATATTGATACGGAATTTGTAATTCGTCAGCAACATCAACTACAAAGTCACGTAAACCTGTATGTCCAATAACAGAAGCATCATATAAAATGATCTGTGGTCCATCACCCATTTTACTTTGCGCTTCTTTTGCCGTTACACCTGGCGTATCTCCAGCGATACCAACATCTACTGCGAATGCGATATCTGGTTTAATATAGTTTGCAGATGTTTTCGCACCACGAAGACCGACTTCTTCTTGTACAGTCCCTACGCCGTATACAACGTTTGGATGCTTTTCATCTTTTAATTGCTTTAATACGTCAATTGCGATTGCACAACCAATTCGGTTATCCCATGCTTTTGCAAGTAACATTTTTTCATTCTTCATCACTTGGAATTCAAAGTAAGGTACAACTTGATCTCCTGGTCGTACGCCCCACTCCATCGCTTCTTCTTGGCTAGAAGCACCAATATCGATGAACATGTCTTTAATTTCAACCGGCTTCTTACGCGCTTCTGGAGGTAAGATGTGCGGTGGTTTTGAACCAATTACACCTGTTACATCTCCTTTACGCGTTACAATCGTCACGCGCTGTGCAAGCATAACTTGTGACCACCAGCCACCAACAGTTTGGAAACGAAGGAAACCTTTGTCATCAATTTGCGTAATCATAAAGCCAACTTCATCTAAATGACCAGCAACCATAATTTTCGGGCCGTTTTCTTCCCCTACTTTTTTCGCAACTAAACTTCCTAAATTATCAGTAGAAAGTTCGTCCGCAAACGGCTCAATATATTTCTTCATTACTTCGCGTGGCTCACGCTCGTTACCCGCAATACCACGTGCATCTGTTAATTCTTTTAGCATTGTCAATGTCGCGTCTAATTTTGTCATTGCCAACACCCTCCTTTTTCTTCAGTCACTTCATTATACAAAACGAAATTGAAATATTCAAAAATTAAATTAGTATCCTTGTGTTTGACGCTGATGATTTACTTCGTTTTTATCTAAATATGCCTTTTCAATCTCTTCTTGTTCAAACTCAAGCGCTTGTCCAAGTCGAAGATAGCTTGTAAATAATTCAATATAGTTCGTAATAGATGGTTGATCTGTAAAACGAATTACCTTCGCATATGTGTCTAAGAAAATTTCTACTTGTGTTTTATTCGTTTGTGCACATTTATAGAATAGGAAGTTTTTATCGATACCTAAATCAATTCCAATTGATAAAATAAAATGCAAACCATCTACGTATTCTTCTAATATTACTTCACGTTCTGATGCTGGTTTGTTGCTCCAATATTTAAAACAACGTGTTTCGTTTGCTAGTTCTCCAATTTCTACAAGAAGAGCTAACATTTTTTCTTTTAACAACTTTTTCGGTTGTAAGTCATGTTCTTTCGCAATACGGTCATCTAACTCTTTTTGTAATTTAAATAGTTGTAGTAAGTCCATTCTATTGTCCTCCTCCAACATCGCATTTTACGCAACAATGTTGTTTCATCTCAAAGTTCATTATTATTTTTCGTTTCTTATTAATAAGTCAGCCATTTACCTCTTTACAAAATAGCTTGTCCTTAATTTACAAATACGTTTCAATCATCACGATTAGATTGTTCACTCCGATTGGTGATAGTTAATAATTATCCCGGGATTGCCCACTGATAAAAAATTTATTTTATCTGATGAAAGTTCCATATCATCTTTCCATTATAGCAGTGTCGTTTCACCTAGGAAAGATACTCTTCTTTCCAAAGGGGTATAATAAAAAAAAGCCAGGAGGATTCTCCTGACTTCATATGTATATTCTTCTATATCGCTATTACTTTTATATTCCTTTTGTCATATCGATAACAACATACTTCTTCTCTTTGCATACAAATAAAAAAACCTTAGAAGAAAAATCTTCTAAGGTTTCAACTAATTAATTAGTTAATGTTGTTTTTTGCAACTGTTGCTAATTCAGCGAAAGCTTTTTCGTCATGAACAGCTAAGTCAGCAAGCATCTTGCGGTTAACTTCGATGCCAGCATTTTTAAGACCGTGCATTAAGCGGCTGTAAGAAAGACCATTCATACGAGCTGCTGCGTTGATACGTGTAATCCATAATTTACGGAAGTCACGTTTCTTTTGACGGCGGTCACGGAATGCATACATTAGAGATTTCATAACCTGTTGGTTAGCAACCTTGAATAATGTATTTTTTGAACCGTAGTAACCTTTTGCTAATTTAATTACTTTTTTACGACGTTGACGAGTAACTGTACCACCTTTTACTCTTGGCATAATATTACCTCCTAATTGTTCTATATATCAGCCGAACTTATTTTAAGTTGTCAAGCATTTGACGAATGCGTTTGAAGTCACCAGCGCTTACTACACCAGCTTTACGTAGTTTACGTTTAGCTTTTGTAGATTTGTTAGCGAATAAATGGCTTGTGTAAGCGTGAGAACGTTTCAGTTTACCTGATCCAGTCTTTTTGAAACGCTTTGCAGCGCCGCGATGAGTTTTTTGTTTAGGCATAGGTATTTCCTCCTCTATCTATTACTTATCGTTTTTCGGTGCTAAAACTAAGAACATACTGCGTCCTTCCATTTTAGGCTTAGATTCAACTGTACTAACTTCAGCACAAGCTTCTGAGAAGCGATCTAAAACACGTTGACCGATTTCTTTATGAGTAATGGCACGTCCTTTAAAGCGAATTGACGCTTTAACCTTGTCGCCTTTCTCTAAAAACTTGATAGCATTACGAAGTTTTGTGTTAAAGTCGTGTTCATCAATTGTTGGACTTAAACGAACTTCTTTCATGCTAATTACTTTTTGATTTTTGCGCTGCTCTTTTTCTTTTTTCTGTTGCTCAAAGCGGAATTTACCGTAGTCCATAATGCGGCATACTGGCGGTTTCGCATTTGGAGCAACTAATACTAAATCAAGATTAAGATTTGCAGCTAAGTCTAAAGCGTCATTACGAGACTTGATTCCAAGTTGATCGCCATTTGCGCCAACTAAACGTACTTCACGTGCACGAATTTGCTCGTTAATCATCATATCCTTGCTAATAGTAAGCCACCTCCAAGGTTTTTTCAGAACATATTTTGTAGTCATAGAACCCGACAAAAAAAGTGCGGGCATACGACACCCACACTTGTAAAATCTTAAGTAAGAAATACATTACCTGTTAACTGCGAATGCGTCCATCAGGTGAGAAGCGGGTGCTTCTACTTGTTCCACAAAACAATATTCTATTATCCTTGATGAGTTTATCATAGGACATAACGTCTGTCAAGAAGACGCGATGTGTTTTACTAACAACAAGAAATATTGTAACAAACAACTAACATACTTGCAATACTTTTTTATGATAAGTGTTACATAGTTATTTTTTCCAATTCATCTAGCTTATATTACATAGAAAAGCCGCGGTATACCGCGGCTCTTTCTTATCGTTTACCTTCTACTTTAATCATATCAACAAAAGCATCTAATGCGATTGTTTCTGATTTTTGTTCACCATATTTACGTACGTTTACGCCGTTTTCAGTTACTTCATTGTCACCTACTACAAGCATGTACGGAATTTTTTGCATTTGTGCTTCACGGATTTTGTAACCAATTTTCTCTTCACGAGTATCTAATTCAACACGGATACCAGCACGGCGTAATTCATCTTGTACTTTCTTCGCATAGTCTAAATGTACTTGCGGAGAAACTGGAATTACTTGTGCTTGAACTGGAGCTAACCAAGTTGGGAATGCACCTTTGTATTCTTCAATTAAGAAGGCTACGAAACGTTCCATAGTTGATACAACACCACGGTGAATTACAACTGGACGGTGTTGTTTACCGTCTTCACCAACGTAAGATAGTTCAAAGCGTTCTGGAAGTAAGAAGTCTAATTGTACAGTTGAAAGTGTTTCGTCTTTTCCAAGAGCAGTACGAACTTGAACATCAAGTTTTGGACCGTAGAATGCCGCTTCACCTTCAGCTTCGTAGTAATCAAGACCCATTTCATCCATAGCTTCTTTTAACATACCTTGTGCTTTTTCCCACATCTCATCATCAGCATAGTACTTTTTAGTATCTGCTGGGTCGCGATAAGATAGACGGAATGAGTAGTTCTCTAAACCGAAATCTTTGTACACTTCTAGCGTTAAGTTTACAACACGTTTTAACTCTTCTTTAATTTGATCTGGGCGTACGAAAATGTGCGCATCGTTTAAAGTCATTCCGCGTACACGTTGTAATCCAGATAACGCACCTGACATTTCATAGCGGTGCATTGTTCCAAGTTCCGCAATACGGATTGGTAATTCACGGTAGCTGTGAATATCGTTTTTATAAACCATCATGTGGTGAGGGCAGTTCATTGGACGAAGAACTAACTCTTCATTATCCATTTCCATTGATGGGAACATACCATCACGGTAGTGATTCCAGTGACCAGAAGTTTCATAAAGCTCTCTGCTTCCTAATACTGGAGTGTATACGTGATCATAGCCTAAGCTCGCTTCTTTATCAACGATGTAACGCTCGATAATGCGGCGGATTGTTGCACCCTTTGGTAACCAAAGTGGTAAACCTTGTCCTACTTTTTGGCTATTAGTAAATAGTTTTAATTCTTTACCTAATTTACGGTGATCGCGCTCTTTTGCTTCTTCAAGCATACGTAAGTGCTCATCTAATTCTGCTTTCTTAACGAATGCAGTACCGTAAATACGTTGTAGCATTTTATTATTGCTATCACCGCGCCAGTAAGCACCCGCAACGCTTAATAATTTAAATACTTTAATTTTCCCTGTAGATGGAAGGTGAACACCACGGCAAAGGTCGAAGAATTCGCCTTGCTCATAGATTGAAATAATCGCATCTTCTGGAAGATCGTTAATTAAATCTAATTTTAACTCATCGCCGATTTCTTCAAAGCGACGAAGTGCTTCTGCACGTGGTACTTCATGGCGAACGATTTCTAAGTTCTCGTTCACAATTTTTTGCATTTCTTTTTCGATTTTCTTGAAGTCTTCAACTGTAATTGCTTCTTCCATATCAATATCGTAGTAGAAGCCGTTTTCGATTACTGGGCCAATGCCAAGCTCAAGCTTAACATCTTTATATAAACGTTTTAACGCTTGTGCTAAAAGGTGGGTTGTTGAATGGCGTAAAATGTATAAGCCATCTTCAGAATCTAATGTAATAATAGAAACTGCACCATCTTCTTCGATTGGTGTAACAAGATCGATCATCTCATCGTTTAATTTTCCAGCCACAGCTTTTTTCTTTAAGCCTGGGCTAATAGAAGCTGCGATTTCTTCAGTTGTTACGCCTTTTGGAAACTCCTTCACAGCTCCATCAGGGAAAGTAATTTTAACTACATCTGCCATCACTGGTCACTCCTCTTTTTCTCAAAATAAAAAACACTCATCCCGTAAAAAGGGACGAGTGTTGAATTCGTGGTTCCACCCTTGTTCCAATTAACCTTATTGTTAATTGCTCAAGTTCAACATAACGGTGTTGTCCGTTAGCAATTACTAGAAAAACCGTTCACTGCTAAAGTTTAGAGGTGGTAAGTAATAATCCCGTACTAGGAAGCTCACACCCTAAGGCTTCCCTCTCTGAAAATCGTAGAAAACTACTCATGTCCTCATCATAACATTTCAATATATTTCATTTATGTAGGTAATTATATGCTCAAAAACTTAGAAAATCAAGGGCGTTACCTTTATTTTTTAAATTTTTCACATTGCGCTCAAACTCATGTAAGCCATGTAATTGGACCCGTTCTTGAAATACATTTCGCAAAGTAATAATCATATTATGATCTTGTTCTTTCGTATATAAATAAATTTTTTTTGGCGAAATAGAAAGAAGTGGTGCAATTACTTTCGTATCAATATATACATCCTTTTGCTTCAATAATTCCTCATCTATATATTGGACCAATTTCTCCTGTTTTAAACGTCTACCTTTATCATCATAGAAAATAAAACTTTCATCAAAAATAAGATGCACACAGGACAAACGTGATTTCCGGCTACGTACTTGTTGCCGGAGCGTCTCAATAAACATTTGATATTCTTGCTCCAACTTATACTCATCAATCGCCACTTCAGCAAGCTTAGCTACCATTTCCCTATATGTACGAAGACGAAAACGAACATATGATGAAAACGAGAATGAGAGCGGATCACAAAGCCAATTATTTAAAGAAGACTTAATATATGATTCAAATGTGTGACGTGTTAATTCACGAGCAATCCCTTTTCTTCTTCCCTTTAAAATCTCTTGTGCCATATGCAATATTTGATGACACTCTTCTTGTTCTTCATAAAAAAACTTTTCTTTTAAAATTGTATAAATCCACTCATTTTGCTTTACATTCACAATGAAATACACCATTACTGGCAATAAAATCTTTTCAATATAATTCGATTCACCTACCGGTATGTGAATTACAATCTTTTGTTCCTGTAAATACACACTCGTTTCCTTATATAACAGTTCCGCTCTTTTCAGTAGTTGTCTGTATACATGCATAGCATCATTTTTTTCTTCGAAGCAAATTTCAATCACTCTTGTCCCCCCTTTTATCCCCGCTCTAAAGGATTGTATCTATACGTTACAAATCCTATAAGAGTCCGACCTGTGGAAGTTCACTCTTAGTAGAATTACATTTCCTATCGTTAGAAAATCCACTCGATATGGCTTGCTAATTTTATATATATTAAGGGAGGGAGAAAAAAATGATACAAGCTACAATGAATTTTCCATAAGAACTTTTCGTTTTACAATTCATCTAGTCTAAAAAGTGTTCAAAACGAAAAAAGAGCAAGCTTTTCAGCTTACTCTTTACTTATGACGTCGGTTTTTCCCGCCAATTGTAATTGGCTTCGCTAAATATTTAATTCGTTCCATAATACGCGCTGCTTTCATTTGTTCTGCTTCACCACGCTGTGTATACGTTAAATGATGTTCCAATTCCTTGAAATCAAAGTTAGACGTAAAGAACGTCGGTAAGTTTTCTAACATACGGAATTGCAAAATTGCACCAAGCACATCATCACGCACAAAGCTTGACATCGCTTCCGCTCCAATATCATCTAACATTAAAACTTGTACGCGTTTCACTGCATCAATCTTTTCCCCAATCGAATTATCTTGAATCGAACTTTTAATTTCACGTAGAAATTCAGGGAAATATACGAGCATCGAACTAATTTTCTTTCGAGCAAGCTCATTCGCAATTGCTCCTAATAAATACGTTTTCCCTACACCAAATTTACCGTACAAATATAAACCTTGTACTTTTTTACCAGGTTCATATGTACTTAAAAATTCATTGGCTGCACCGATTGCATCAATACGCGCATCTAAATCAGACGGATCTAAGTTTTCCATCGTTGCCTGTAAAATGTCAGTTGGCATATATACACTTTGAACGAGTTTTTCATATTTCTTTCTCTCGTCATATGCTACTTTTCTAACGCAACGATCGTATTGAATATCAATCATCTTCCCTTGAATAACAAGCTTTGGCTCATATCCTTGCAGCATGTTTTTACACGAACCTAGATCTGGACAATCTGCGCAACCTACACTTTGTCCAATATATTCGTATAATTTTACAAGACTGCGCTCAATCATAGAAGTTGTTACTTCACCTTTATGTTCGTCTATAAATTCTTTCACACGCGGATGTGCCATTACTTCCGCCTTTAATACTTCATATCTATTTTTAAAATTTTCATTTTCCATTAACTTTGCAAATGAATTTTGAATATGCTCCATTTTCTCACCTCAAAGAGCGTTCATTCTCTTCTATTAATCACGCTTATATTTTTTCAACACTTCTTCTAGTCGTTTTCGTTCATCATCTAACGTATTTGCATCTTTTTTCTTACTTACATCTTTCTTCACTGTTTCTGTTTCTTTCTCTTGTTCTTCCGGCTCTTCTTTCAGCCAATCTGGTACCATTTCTTTTCGGACCGTTTTCTTCGACGTACGGCCTTTCTTCTTCGTCTCAGCCCATTCTTGATATTGACGGTTTTCTTCTTTCGCTAACGCCATTGCTTCAGCTACTGTACCAACCTTTTTGCGTGCCCAATGCCCTGCAATCTTCTCCACATACGTTTTCGCAAGTTTCATATCTGAGCGTAGCATAACGTAATAAATAAGTACATTCACAACACCTGGCGTTAACTTTTGATTAATCATTACATCTTCAACGATTTGCAAGTCAGCCTTCGTCGCCTCTGCACCACCAGAAATCTCTTTCAATAGTTGTTTTGGTGAGATTTCCTCTAACTGTTTTATTAACATCTCTTCTTGCGTAGAAGGCTCTTTCTCTTTCATCATACGTGCAGCGTGAGGCTGTACTCTTTCACTTAATACAGGTAATGCTTGACCGTTTTCGAACTGATACCAATCACGTGCTCCTTTTCTAAGCCTTTCAATATCAATTGTCTGCATCTCTGTCACCGCACCAAGAACGATATTTTGCATCGATAACACATCTACACCGTATACGTAAGCAAGCGTAATGACGCATTCCCGCACTTGATCTGTAATCGCCTTTTTAGGAACAAGAGCGGACAAGCCATCTACAAATAAGGAGAAATCAAAGAAGTCATTCCAAACTTTCGGAGCGTCCCCCTTCTCGTTACTTGGCATAGCTGTCGTTTTTGGAATACGAAGATCTTCTTGCGCATGCTCAAGCTGACCTGGATTAAACGAACCAAACACATCATTGAAAGAACGTGTAACATTTTCATAAGATACAAAATCAAATTCTTCTTCTAAGAAATATTGCTTTACTTGATTATATTTTGTCCGACTCAATCGATTGTATAAAAAGATACTTAAAACAATATCATCAAAAAACTGTTTCGGCGATAAAGGTGGTTGCAGCTCGTATATAAACATTCGAATATCTTTTTCTTTCTTAATATATACTTTCAAAAGCCCAATTGCCTCTAACTTTACCCGTTCCTCATATATTTCGGGAAGCTGCATTTGCATGATCACCATAAGGGAATGATGCGTATTCTCTTTTCCAAACACACGATCCTGCTCTAACTCTCCCCATAGCGTCATGTACAAGCTAAACGCTCTACTACCTATTAACGGCTGATACAACATCGTTAACACTTTTCGGTCGTAATTATGCAGTAACCCTTTCGCACTTACTTTATAACGATCAATTGGCAATAGCTCCATCCATGACTGTTTTTCCATTCTTGCTTTTCCTTTCTCTCATCCAATCTATCCTCTACTTCATTCGTTCTATCTTCATTATATAATTTCTTAGCGAAAAAGAGCTATTAGCTTTCGCTTCTAGCTCTCTTATCTCATTACTTACGGTATGTAAAGAGAATACAATACAGATTCTACTCTCTTTCTTTTTGCAGTATATCTTTTAATTCTTCAATAAATACATTTAAATCTTTAAATTGGCGATATACAGATGCAAAACGTACGTAAGCAACATCATCAATATCACGCAGTTCTTCCATAACAATTTCGCCAATCATATCACTTTTCACTTCTGATATACCTAAATTACGAAGTTCACGTTCCACACTTTGAGTTACTTCTTCTAATTGCCTTAAAGATACTGGTCTTTTTTCGCACGCTTTAATTAAGCCACGTAAAATCTTTTCTTTATTAAACTCTTCTCGTGTGCCTTCTTTTTTTACAACGATAAGAGGTGACTCTTCTACTCTTTCGAATGTCGTAAAGCGGCTTAAACAACTTTCACACTCTCTCCTTCTTCGAATAGAGCGCCCCTCGTCTACCGGACGCGAATCTAACACTCTTGTACCATTATGAGAACAGGATGGACAACGCAATATATTCACTCCTTTACACTATACTCTTTATTTTTTCTCAACTTACTTCATCTGACAATATATATACAATATTATATAACTCATTCTAACTCTCTTACCACTTTAAGTTTAAGCGCATTATTTTATCATCCCGTTTTCAAAAATAAGATGGTAGATAGGGTGCTAACTTATTCGTAAGAGCTCAGTTTATCTAACTAACAAGTACGTTATATTTTTCCTTTTTTATAAACTAAAAAAGAGGTGCATTATACACCTCTTTACATTTTAAATCAATTATGTTCTTTTTTAAAGAGCTTTTGTTTCTCTCTGCTTAATTTCGAAGCTACCAGTGCCTCGAGGAAGCTCGATGCTCTCACGCGTTTTCGCGTTTAAACCTTCTGCAATATATTCTGCAGCAACATTTGGATCAATACGATCCCCACAAGTATAAACATCAATACTTGCGTAACCGTGCTCCGGAAAGCTATGAATTGTTAAATGTGATTCCGAGATAATTACTACTCCACTTACACCTTGTGGTGCAAATTTATGGAAAGCAACCTCACGCACTTCAGCACCAGCTCTTAGTGCTGCATCCACAAATAATTGTTCAATATACGGCATGTCATTAAGCTTGTCGAAATCGCAATCCCAAAGTTCAGCGATTACGTGACGACCCATCGTATCCATAGTATCCATTCTACAGTTCCCCCTTGTAAATTTATTCTAACTGTTCGAATTGAAAACTAATTTGCAATTTGGCTTGCTCCACTACCACGGGGGAAAGTTAGTCCAGAGAGGTCCTAACCCTTTAAGTAGTGACTACGTACCTCAGCTCTTAAGTTTACGAGTGTTAGTATACTTTGTTTATTTTCATTTTGCAACAACAGTTTTTTCGATTTTCTGTCATATTTTCCTCTTTACTTTTCCCTAAAAAAAAGAAATGATTCACAAATACAGTAATAACAACGCTTCGTGGTATGTCCACTTTCCAAAATATACTCATATAATTTTTTTCCTTTTCAGAAAAAATTAAAAAAAGAGAGGGCAATATTCACTTGCCCTCTCCCTTATTCACTTAAATATGTTGCACATTTTTTTGTTTCGCTAATTCGTCAACAACTAACGTTACAAGATCTACAACACGACGAGAGTAGCCCCACTCGTTATCATACCAAGCAAGTACTTTTACTTTACGATCACCCATTACCATTGTAGATAAACCATCAATAATAGCTGAGTGTGTATTTGTATTAAAGTCAATAGATACTAAAGGCTCTTCACTGAATTCTACAATGCCTTTTAACGCACCGTTTGCAACAGTTTTGAATGCATCGTTAATAGCTTCAACTGTCACATCACGTTTTACATCTACTACTAAGTCAACAAGAGACACGTTTGGTGTTGGTACACGAAGTGCCATACCATGCAGTTTTCCGTTTAAATGTGGAAGAACCTTTGCTAGCGCTTTCGCAGCACCTGTCGTTGTCGGAATGATTGATTGTCCGCAAGCACGTGCTCTTCTTAAATCTTTATGTGGGTTATCAATATTTTTTTGGTCATTTGTATAAGCGTGAACAGTCGTCATTAAACCGTTTTCAATTCCAAACTGCTCATCTAACACCTTCACAACAGGTGCTAAACAGTTTGTTGTACAAGATGCATTTGAAATAACGGTATGTTTTGTAATATCTAATTGGTCTTCGTTCACACCAACTACAATTGTTACATCTTCATTTTTACCAGGCGCTGTTAAAATAACTTTTTTCGCTCCAGCTTCAACATGAAGAATTGCTTTTTCTTTTGAATTAAATTTACCAGTTGCTTCAATTACAACTTCAACACCTAAATCTGTCCAAGGCAATTCCTTTGGATCGCGGTTGTTTAAAAGGCGAATCATTTTCCCATCAACTAATAAGTGATCTTCAAATGCTTCTACTGTTCCGTCAAACTTACCGTGAACTGTATCATATTTAATTAAATGTGCTAACGTTTCAGATGGATAGCTTGCATTGATTGCTACAATTTCGAATGCGCTTTCTTTTATTGCCTGACGAAATACCATTCTCCCAATACGTCCAAATCCATTAATTGCCACACGAGTCATAATATGTTATCCCCCTTGAATGCGTTATACTATTTATCTCCAATCCCAATAATAGTATAACACAAAAAGGGGATATGTCACTAAGCATTTTCATTAATTTCACAATTTTTTAGTCAATAATGTTCCAATTCTTTAAAATAACCTGCAATTGTGTTTTCGTTCCCATAATTGTGCCATCATTATTTATCACTTCATCTGCATTCTTCACCTTTTCTTCTAATGGCATTTGAGATTGAATGCGAGCTGTTGCTTCTTCTTCTGAAAAATTATTTCGCTTCATTAAACGTTCTAATTGCGTTTGTGGCTTAACTGCTACAACTAAAACGCGGTCAACGAGACTTGTTAATTTGCTTTCAAATAAGAGAGGAATATCTAACACAACCGCTTGCATACCTTCTTTTATGTACATTTCTTTTTGCCTATTCATTTCCTCACGCACTGCAGGATGAACAATTTTATTTAACTGCAATCGTTTTTCTTCATTATAGAAAACGACACTTCCTAGTTTTGGACGATCTAATTCTCCATCTTCTTGTAACACTTCCGTTCCAAATGCCTCTACAATTTTGTTATATGCAGGTTTTCCTTGTTCTACAACTTCTCGCGCAATAATATCTGCATCAATAACTGGTATACTCAGTTCACGAAACATTTGAGACACTGTACTTTTTCCACTTGCAATGCCTCCCGTTAATCCAATTACTACTGTCATCATAATCCTCCTCACAATATAAAAGGCGCGAAACTAATGTTCCACGCCCATACTTACATTTTCCAAATTCCAATAATAATGAGTAATACCCCAGGCAGGAATGTAAATTTTTGTAACCATTTCATATTTGATAAAACTGTTCCAAGTTTCATTCCAATAAATAAAAACAAAGAACTCATCACTGCAACTAATATCGCCATCATAGCCGGTGCATACCCTAATAAAGATGCACCAATTCCAGCACCGAACGAATCTACAGATAGAGCAATACCAAGAAGCAATGCTTCTCCTGCAGAAATGGTGCCTGATTTATCGAAATCTGCTACAGTCGGTTTCCGTAAAATTTGAATCACTAACCCAAGCGAGGCAATCTCTAATTTCCAGACCTTCTCCTCTTGCTTCAGCTCTTCTTTTTTCTCACTTCGAAAAAATTGATATAATACCCAAATTCCTATTCCAATAAGAACAAGCCCACCGATACGCGTTGCGATAACAGGTGAAAATATTTTCGTGATCATATGTCCAATCCCCATTGAAACAAGCATAACAGCCGCTGAACACATTCCGATAATTATAATTGATCTTAGTGGAATTCTTACACTTCTTAAACCATATGTTAGCCCTACACTACAGCTATCTAAGCTTAATGTAAAAGCTAATAAAATAAGAGATAAATAAAGGTACATCGGTAAGCTCCTCCCTTATACATAGCTCTGCTGTATGTATATGACAAATGCCTATCCGATGTTATCTCTTTTCTATATTCTCGGCTGACAAATTGGGCAGTAATGCGTTCCTCTTCCGCCAACAACTGTTTTTTCTAATATCGTACCGCAAGTCACACACGGTTCTCCTTTTTTTCCATATACATTTAGAAGTTCTTGGAATGAGCCAATTTGCCCTTGTGAGTTGATATATGTTCGAATTGTACTTCCGCCTCGCTTTACCGCTTCGCCTAGCGTTGTAACAGTCGCCTCGTAAATTCGTTCGATTTCTTCTGCTGTTAAAGACGACGCTTCTCGTTCTGGGTGAATTTGAGAACGGAATAGAACTTCATCTACATATATATTTCCAAGCCCCACTAAAAGACGCTGGTCTAATAATACAACTTTTATTTTGCGATTTGTCTTTTGCAATCTTTCTTGTAAATATTGCGGTGTCAATTCAGCATCAAATGGCTCCGGACCTAAGTCAGCGAGAGGCATTTGATTCAACTCTTCACCTTTCTTAAAGAGATGCATCGTACCAAACTTTCTCACATCTTTATAATGTAATTCAGTTCCATCTGTAAATAAGAAACGGACGTGCGTATGCTTATCAATTGGCTCATCCTCTTGATGCAGTAAAAACTTACCTTCCATACGCAAATGTGAAACAATAACATAATTCGTTACATATAAAAGCAAAAACTTTCCTCTTCGCTTTATATTTTCAATCTTCTCGCCTCTTAGCATTTCTTTAAAGATTTCTGCATCATCCGGTCGTTTTACTATTTTCGGATAGGTAACAATAACATCTTCAATCGTTTTTCCTGTTACAAGATTTTCAAGTGTCCGTCTGACGTTTTCAACCTCTGGTAATTCAGGCATTTCATCACTTCCTTATTTTGCGTCGTACCAAGTTGGACCGTACGAATAATCAACTTTCAGCGGAACTGCAAGTTCAATTGCATGCTCCATCACTTCTGGTACAAGCTTCTCTAATTTTTCAATTTCTTCTTTTGGTGCTTCAAATATCAATTCATCGTGTACTTGCAGAAGAAGACGCGCTTGTAATCCTTCTTCTTCTAAACGATCTGCCATAATAATCATCGCTTTTTTAATAATATCTGCTGCAGTACCTTGAATTGGTGTATTCATAGCTGTACGCTCAGCAAAGCTACGTAAATTGAAATTACGACTCGTAATTTCCGGAATGTAACGGCGGCGATTTAATAATGTAGCCACATATCCTTTTTGCTTCGCATCTTTTACGATGTCATTCATGTATTCTTGTACACCAGGGAAACTTTCTAAATACTTCTCAATAAATTCCGCTGCTGCTTTTCTTGTAATTCCTAAGTTTTGTGAAAGACCATAATCACTAATACCATATACAATTCCGAAGTTAACAGCTTTCGCTTGTCGTCTCATATTTGAAGTTACTTCATCTTTTTCAACGCCAAATACATCCATAGCTGTTTTCGTATGAATATCCATGTCATTTTGGAAAGCTTCAACTAGCCCTTTATCGTTTGCAATATGAGCTAATACACGAAGTTCGATTTGTGAATAATCTGCCGCATACATAATCCATCCTTCTTCTGATGGAACGAATGCCTGACGAATCTTTCTTCCTTCTTCTAATCGAATCGGGATATTTTGCAAGTTTGGATCCGTTGAACTTAATCGACCTGTTTGCGTTAATACTTGATTGAAACGAGTATGGATTTTAGATGAATCTTCATGTACAACTTTTAATAAACCTTCAATATAAGTTGAGTTTAGTTTCCCTAATTGACGATAATGTAAAATGTTTGGAATAATTTCATGGTGATCCATAAGCTTGTCTAGTACATCAGCTGACGTAGAATAACCTGTTTTCGTCTTTTTAATAACTGGTAAGTTTAAGTTCTCAAACAGAATAACACCAAGCTGCTTCGGTGAATTAATATTAAATTCTGTTCCCGCAAGCTTATAAATTTCCTGTTCCATTTCCTTTAATCTACCTGCAAGTTCTTCTCCCATACTACGAAGACGTTCCGTATCAACTTTTACACCTTTTACTTCCATATCAGCTAATACACGCGCAAGTGGTAATTCTAACTCTGTAAACAGGTCATATTGCTCATTCTTTTCTAACTCTTCAATGAATGTTTGCTTTACATCATATAATACATGCACTTTACGAGCTACATGCTCCGCTACTACCTCTAGCTCTGGAACAGCACGCTTCGCGCCTTTTCCGTAAACTTCTTCATCCGATTTCACAGCATGCGTTTCTTTCATTTTCGCTACAGTACGGAAATCTTTATCTGTGTCAGCCGGGTCAAGTAAATAAGCAGCGATTAATAGATCAAAATCAATCCCTTGTATATCTATACCGTTCCATTTCAGTGCAACGATTGCACGCTTCGCATCAAATGTATGCTTTCTCATCTCTCCATCTGCAAGCCAGTCTTTAAATGCGTCTGACTTAAGAGCAATGTCTGTCTGAATAAAGTAGCAACCATTTTCATTTTGAATACCAAAACCTTGAATGTCTGCTTTATGATAGTTATCTTCTTGTACTTCAACAATAAGCGCACTATCTTGCTGAAGCATTTCTTCTGTAACTTCTTCCACAATATCAAATGTAATATCATCTAATTCAGCTGGAGCCGTTTCTTCTGGCGTAACACCTAATTTATTTAAAAGAGATGTAAATCCTAAATTCTCGAACATTGGAATGACATCGCTCGGTTCATACCCTTTATATTCCATATCATCTACATGCACAGTAATCGGTGCATCTATAATAATAGTAGCAAGATCTTTACTCATAAGAGCTTGATCCTTATTCGCTTCCAGTTTCTCTTTTAATTTCTTCCCGCTTACTTGATCTAGATTTTCATACACTTCTTCAACCGTTCCAAACTGTGTTAACAATTTAATCGCAGTTTTTTCACCAACTCCTGGTACACCTGGAATATTATCTGATTGGTCTCCCATTAAACCTTTCATATCGATAATTTGCTTTGGTGATAAGCTGTATTTCTCAAATAAAGCTTCTTTCGTATATTCATCTACTTCCGTAATCCCTTTTCGAGGAATACATACAAGCGTGTTATCAGAAACAAGTTGCAGTAAATCTTTATCTCCTGAAATAACTTTTACACTTGCTCCTTGTTCACTCGCTTCTTTTGCTAGCGTTCCCATAATGTCATCCGCTTCATAATTTTCTAATTCATAACGCGGTACGTTGAATGCATCAAGCATCTCACGAATAAACGGGAATTGTTCTGATAATTCAGGCGGAGTCTTTTGACGCCCTCCTTTATACTCACTATATGTTTTATGACGGAATGTCGTTTTACCCGCATCAAACGCTACTAACATATGCGTCGGTTTTTCTTCCTCTAATATTCTCATTAACATCATTGTAAAACCGTAAATTGCGTTCGTATGTATACCTTTGTCGTTATTTAAAAGCGGTAGTGCAAAGAAAGCACGATACGCGATATTATTACCATCTACTAATACGACTTTTTTTTCCAAATCAGAAACCTCCCCATACAAATTTGAAATGATTTTTTTCACAGAAAAAAACCGTTCCTTTCCTCTCTCTATATTAACATGACTAATAGAGAGAAGAAAAATAACGGCTATTTTCTATTATATATACAAACGTTTACTAACATAAAAGGGAAGTGACGAGAACAGCGTAACTATTCTCGTCCAAAATTACTCCTTGGATGAAGGGGTTTTCATGTATTATATTAACAGAGCTTTATTAATATTTAATTAAGCCATTGTTAATATATTGTAAACATCCTTCATCCTATTTTTCAGTTGCTGATTTTGGTAAAACAACTGTAAATGTTGTCCCTTCCCCAACTTCACTATCCACTGTAATTGTACCGTGATGTGCCTCTACTAAATGCTTTACAATTGATAATCCAAGGCCTGTACCACCAGTATTTCTACTTCTCGCTTTATCCACTCGGTAAAAGCGTTCAAAAATACGCGGAATTTCATCTTTACTAATACCAATTCCAGTATCCGATACTTTTATATAAGCATTATATTTATCTTCTGCTAATTCTACAGAAACAACGCCTCCAGCCGGCGTATATACGATTGCGTTATTCATTAAATTAATAAAGATTTGCTGCAAACGACTCGGATCTCCAATGACAGAGACACGTTTTATCGTATTTACTTGTAAGGAGATTTCTTTTTCTCCTGCTTTATTATCAAGCACCATATGAATGTCTTCAAGAAGTCCCTTCATATCAACGGTCCCCATACTTAATTTAAATCCTTGTTGCTCAATCTTTGATAAATCTAATAAATCTTCAATTAATCCTTGCATACGTTCACTTTCTTTTAAAATAATGTGCAAGAAATGTTCGCAGAATTTTTTATTATCCATAGCACCGTCTAAGAGTGTTTCTGAAAAACCTTTAATAGAAGTAATCGGCGTTTTTAGTTCATGAGAAACATTCGCTAAAAAGTCTTTTCTCATTTGTTCTAACTTTTTCAGCTCAGTAATGTCATGGAATACAAGGACAATCCCTTTCCATTCATGGTTCGTCCCGATAATCGGTGCCCCATATACCTCGAAATGCTTTCGCTCAATTCCAAGTGGCAATAACATTTGTTTACGCACTTTCACTTCTGTCATAAAGATTTCTTCTACAAGCTCTATAATTTCCGGGTGATGAAACGACTCATAATATAATCGATCTAAATATTCTTCATCTGTTACATGGAAGGTCTCCTTATACGAACGGTTTACAAGGTTTATATAACCGCGGCTATCAATTAAAATCATTCCACTTCCCATATTTTCAATTAACGTATGCAGACGATCTTGTTGCATTTCTTGCTCAAGTGTCATCTCTTGTAAATTACGGGCTAAAATATTAATCGCTTTACTTAACATTCCCGTTTCATCCGAATGACTTTCATAAGCGCGCGCTTTATAATTCCCTTTCGCTAATTCAATAGCAACTTTCGTAACAGATTCAATTGGCCTAATATATTGCCCTGTAATTTTCATACCTAAAAATACAACTACGAGACAAGCGATAACAAATCCGATAATTAATAATCCCCACGTTTTTTGATGAACAGCTTTCAAAGGCTCAATTGTACTTTTTACCAAAATGTACCCTTGTTTCCCTGCTATATCTTGAACGAATACCGCATGGTAAAATTCGTTATTCTGATCTGTTTCTTTCGTAATGACTTTATTTCTTTGCTTTGTTGTTTCAGAGGAAAGTTCTTTAATTATTCCTTGGCTAAACGCAGACTGTTCTCCCCCGCTATATTGAACTTTCTTTTTTTCATCTACAAATGCAATAGAAGCCTGTATTTTTTCTTCTAACTTTTCAAATACATATGGATTTTTTAAAACATCATCAAAACCTTGTTCTTCTGCTAATACCGCAACATACTCTGTCTCTTTTACCATTCTCTCTTTGGCATGATCTATATAGTAGTTTTCAAACACGGTTTCTAGCAATAAACCGAGTCCGACTAAAATAAACACAATAAGAGAAACAAATGTAAAAAGAAGCCTGGAACGAAATTTATTCATCCCCTTTTGGCTCCTCTAATTTATATCCTAAACCACGTATCGTTTTAATGTACGTCGGTTTTTTCGTATTTTGTTCAATTTTATCGCGCAAATGGCTAATATGAACGTCAACAATTCGTGTATCACCAGCAAAATCATAATTCCATACAGCACTTAATAATTGATCACGTGTCAACACGCGACTTTTATTTTTCGCAAGATAAACAAGTAATTCAAATTCTTTTGGTGTTAATTCAAGCTTTCTTCCTTGGAAATATGCCTCATAAAACTCTGGTAAAATTTTAAGTTCAGCAATCATGATGCTCTCTTCATCTGACGTTTCTGCAACTTGCTCTTCTTGTTGTAATTTCGTACGACGCAAAATCGCCTTCACACGAGCGACAACTTCCCTTGGGCTAAATGGCTTCGTCATATAATCATCTGCCCCAAGTTCAAGACCTAGCACCTTATCAAACTCATCATCTTTTGCTGTTAACATTAAAATCGGCGTCATAATACGCTGCAATCGTAATTCTTTACACACTTCCATACCATCCATTTTCGGAAGCATTAAATCTAATATAATTAAATCTGGACGTTCTGTTGTCGCTTTTTGAAGCGCCATCTCACCATCCATCGCTGTTATTACTTCAAAACCAGCTTGTTGTAAATTAAATTCGATTAAAGTTAAGATAAACTCCTCATCATCAACTACTAAAATACGATTGTTCATTCTTTTCCTCCAAGTTATAGACTTGAAACCTTCTTCATCCTAGTATTTTCCCCGTTATTCTCATCATACTAGAAAACAAGGTCCCTCTCAATATAATTGTCTATTCACGAATTCGGATTGCGCAATTAACTTGTTGTGACCCATACTTTATGCACTTTTATATCGTTATTAAACTCAACACTCGTATGGATATTAAATTCTCGATTTTGCGCTTAAAAAAACGTGAGAGCATATGCAATTTTATAGTCTAGCGTTTCATATCCATTAAATACTCTTTCATACATTTCATTTGCGACCCCGTCTGCCCACACTTCAGCTTCTCTTATCGTATCAAAGATAACTTTTTCTCTTTTCCACCTCATCTTAAAAAACCACCCCTTTAATTGACTTCAATTACCAATGAATATATTATTAATTTTAATATATAAATAAATATTATACAGGGGGGCTATTATGCGAATATTACTACCTATTTTAACTTTAGTAGTAACATGTTTCCTTACTTTTAACGTACCAAGCTGGGATACGATTAAAACAGGTTGTTCAGATTTCGCTGAAGGGTTCAAAGAGGGATTCTTCAACTAAAAATAGCGCTAGCACCCTTATAAAAGGTACGCTAGCGCTATTCATATTTTCATGTTTTAAAAATTATCTAATGCTTTTTCCATAATAGAGACTGATTTATAAGGTGGCGTTACCGTTAATGAGCCTTTCACAACAGTATTCCCTTTTTCGTCATGAGCAGATACAAGCATATCAATTGTATGTTCCTCCTCAGAAACAGCCACAACTTCAAAGTGGATTTGTAACGTTTCATAATGGTGAACATGCTTCACGAATGTAAGGTCCTTTCTCGTAATATGACTACCTGGACCTGGTAAATATTTCGTAACTGCCGTTGTAATCATTCCAGTTAGCATAATGCTTGGTACAATCGGCTTTTCATACGGAGTTTGGGATGCGTAATCATGCTGAATATATAATGGATTGGCATCATTCGTTAACCCTAAGTACAATAACAAATCTTTATCCTCAATTTTTTCAGTGATAGATAATTTCTCTCCTACTGTAATTTCATCCATTTTACGACCAATTTGAACTTTTTTCTTTAACATGTTACAACCCCCTCCGATTTTTTCACCTTATCATCCTACTAAAAGCGATACCTTATCCGAAATTTACTATGATGAGGGCAATGTATAGTATAAATCTATAGTTTCATTATAGGATATTACAAATGATAGCGTTTTCATATTATTTCAAAAAAACATTTCAATAAATAGTAGAAAAAGATTCGGGACCCCGAATCTTTTTCCGCTTATATTTAATTATTAAACAAGAACCTTCATAACATTACGTACAGATTCTACAGAGCGATCTAACGCTTCTTTTTCATCTGCAAGAAGTTCTAATTCAATAATTTTTTCAATTCCGTTACCACCTAGAATTACTGGTACCCCTAAGTAAAGGTCACTATAACCATATTCACCTTCAAGGTACGCAATAGCCGGTAATACACGGCGTTGATCTTTTAAGATTGCTTCTGTCATTTCAACTAAAGAAGCAGCTGGTGCGTAATATGCACTACCGTTTCCTAATAAGCCTACAATCTCGCCGCCACCTTTACGGGTACGTTCTACGATTGCTTCTAAACGCTCTTTCGGAATTAACGTTTCTAACGGAATGCCACCTGCATAAGAATAACGTACAAGAGGTACCATATCGTCACCGTGTCCTCCAAGAACAAATCCTGTAATGTCTTTCACAGAAAGATTTAATTCTTGCGCGATGAATGTACGGAAACGAGCTGTATCTAATACGCCCGATTGGCCAATAACACGCTCTTTCGGGAATCCTGCTTCTTTAAATACAGAATATGTCATTGCATCAACTGGATTTGTTAATACAACAATAATCGCATTTGGTGAATGTTTTGCAATGTCGCGCGTAATACTTTTCATAATTTTAGAGTTTGTTGCTACTAAGTCATCACGGCTCATACCAGGCTTACGTGCAATACCTGCTGTAATAACGACAACGTCAGAATCAGCAGTATCTTCGTAGTCAGATGTTCCAATAATGTTAGCATCAAAACCTTGTACTGGGCTCGCTTCTAACATATCTAACGCTTTCCCTTTTGTTGGATTTTCCAGTTGTGGAATGTCCACTAATACAACATCTGCAAGTTCTTTTTGTGCTAATAAGAATGCTGTTGTTGCTCCTGTAAATCCTGCACCGATGACTGAAACTTTCTTGCGTTTGATTGTCATAATTTACCCCCCGCTTTAATTATGCGTTTTTGATTATCGCTACATCCATGTTTTTAATAAGTTCATTAGCGAACTCAGAACATTTCACTTCTGTTGCACCTTCCATTAAGCGTGCGAAATCATAAGTTACTACTTTTGAAGCAATTGTTTTCTCAACTGAAGCAGTTACTAATTTCGCAGCTTCGTTCCATCCTAAATGCTCTAATAATAATACACCAGAAAGAAGAACCGAAGATGGGTTTACTTTATCTAAACCTGCATATTTTGGAGCTGTACCGTGTGTAGCTTCAAAGATAGCATGTCCAGTCACATAGTTAATATTTGCACCAGGTGCAATACCAATTCCACCTACTTGTGCAGCAAGTGCATCAGAGATGTAGTCTCCGTTTAAGTTCATTGTTGCAACAACATCGAACTCACGTGGACGCGTTAAAATTTGTTGTAAGAAGATGTCTGCAATAGAATCTTTTACGATGATTTTTCCAGCCACTTCAGCGTCTGCCATCGCTTTATTCGCTGCATCTTTACCATCTTTCTCAACGATGCGATCATATTCAGCCCAAGTAAATACTTTGTCGCCGAATTCTTGTTCCGCTACTTCGTAACCCCAGTTTTTGAAAGCACCTTCTGTAAATTTCATAATGTTTCCTTTATGAACTAATGTAACAGAAGAGCGTTTTTCGTTAATTGCATATTGAATTGCAGCACGAACAAGACGCTTTGTCCCTTCTTCCGAGATTGGTTTAATACCAATACCAGATGTTTCTGGGAAGCGGATTTTATTAACACCCATTGCTTCTTTTAAGAAAGCAAGAACTTTTTCTGCTTCTGGAGATCCTTGTGCATATTCAATTCCAGCATAAATGTCTTCTGTATTTTCACGGAAAATAACCATATCAGTATCTTCCGGACGTTTTACAGGTGAAGGAACACCTTCAAAATAACGAACTGGACGTAGACATACATATAAATCTAATTCTTGACGAAGTGCTACGTTTAGAGAACGAATACCACCGCCAACTGGAGTTGTAAGTGGACCTTTAATCGCGATTAAATATTCACGGATTAAATTTAAAGTTTCTTCTGGTAACCACTCGCCTGTTTGGTTGAATGCTTTTTCCCCTGCAAGCACTTCTTTCCAAACGATTTTCTTCTCACCATCATAAGCTTTTTCAACTGCTGCTTCTAGTACACGAGATGCAGCTGCCCAAATATCAGGACCAATTCCATCTCCTTCGATAAATGGAATAATCGGATTGTTTGGTACATTCATAACACCATTAGTTACAGTAATTTTTTCACCTGTCGTCAATGTGATAACCCCCATGTTTGAAATTTCATATGTATGAAACTGAGGGAATAACCCCTCAGTTCAAACCGTTAGTCAAATTAAAATATTCTAATCATTACATCTTTCCGAAAAAATCAGACTTTTGAAAGCGTATTTTTACTATCGAAATAGTGTTATTCGCTTATCGTTGTGCAATTGGAACATACACTTGATGTGTTGGTCCATTATAATCTGCACGCGGACGGATTAAACGGTTGTTTTCATATTGTTCTAGAATATGAGCTAACCAGCCTGACATACGGCTAATTGCAAAAATAGGTGTAAATAAGTCATGGTCAATTCCTAAACAATGGTATACAGAAGCTGAATAGAAATCAACATTTGGTGGAAGACCTTTTTCTTTTGTTACGATGTCTTCAATTTTGATAGACATATTATACCATTTTTCTTCTCCTAAAAGCACGCATAATCTCTTAGACATTTCGCGTAAATGTTTTGCACGCGGATCACCCTGCTCATATACACGGTGGCCAAAGCCCATGATTTTCACTTTATTTTGAAGAGCATTATGAATATATGATTCTACATTTTCTTCTTCACCAATTTCAGTTAACATCTTCATTACATTTTCATTTGCCCCGCCGTGAAGAGGACCTTTTAATGCACCGATTGCTGCTGTAATACCAGAATACACATCTGAAAGTGTAGCTACACAAACGCGTGCAGTAAATGTAGAAGCGTTTAACTCATGATCTGCGTGAAGTACAAGCGCCTTATCAAAAGCTTCAATTTCAACTTCATTTGGCTCGCGATCATTTAACATGTACAAGAAGTTTGCAGCTAATGATAAATCGTTTCTAGGCTCAACAATATCTAAACCTTTACGAATTCTTGCATAAGCAGCAACTAAAGTTCCCACTTGCGCCTGCAATTTAACCGCTTTCAAATAATTGGACTTTTCATCCATAATTTCAGCGCTCTCATCGTATAATGATAGCATGGAAATTGCAGTTCGTAAAACAGACATCGGATGTGCGATTTTTAAATCTACTTGTTTCAAATATGTTAAAATCTCACCTGGAACTTTATAGTATTCACATACAATTTCATTAAATTCCGCTAGTTCTTTTTCATTAGGAAGCTTGCGGTGCCATAATAAGTACACTACTTCTTCAAACGTAGCATTCTCAGCTAAATCATCAATATTATACCCAACATAAGTTAATGTATCATCAATAATAGAGCTCACAGATGATGTTGTTGCTACTACCCCTTCTAAACCTCGAATAACAGTCATGACATTCTCTCCTTTTCCTGAAAATTCTCCCAACCTTGCTCCTTATATCTATTTGCTCCCCTTTTGAATTATGAACGCCCGTTCACTCTTTAGGCAAGCAAAATGCACGATCATGCAAATTTGTTGCGATGTTCCCCTCTTATTGTCCATTGTCTACATGGAAAGCATGAGCGTGAATGTCTCCCCGAATCCTCACGCTCAAAACAACAAGTTAGTGAGGAAAATTAATTCCGAAGAGTTTTATGATAAAAACAACATAAAACAATATCATTATAAAATTGTTTTATGTTGTTTTTATTTTATCTGGTGTAAAGTCTCTGCTGTTATGTAACTTTTCAAAGTTTCTAATCCTATTATAAACAATTATCTGACTTTTGTGAACAGAAAGAATTCAAAATTTTTATATTACTATAAAATTCCTTATTTAAACATCTGTATAATACTCATAACTGCATAGGCAATTCCAGCCCCAATTAATGGCCCTACAGCAACCCCATTAAATAAAGCAACTGCTATAATTGTCCCGAAAACGAGCGCAGTTGTAATATGAGGATCCGTTGTCAATAATTGTACGCCGCCTTTCGCTAGCAAAGCAACCGCTACCCCTGAAGCTAAAGCAATCCATGCATAATACGACTTCGCTGCTTCTCCAAGTTGTTTAAACCCTATTTCCCCCGTTGCAATCGGTACGAGTACCGCTATTGTAATAACCGTAACACCGAGGTTAATCCCTTTCGTTTGTAGATAAGGAAAGACTTTATCTCCTAGAAACGTAAATTTCAATAAAAATAACACACCAATAGCTACAGTAAGCGATTGGTTTTTCGCAATAAGTCCTATAATAAGTAGTATGAATAAAAATAACGTTGACTGACTAATCATGTTTGCACTTCCTTTCTGAAAATAATGAACTCATTTCCAAACAAAAATACCTTTAAACCGATCGTTATACATGATATACGGATGCCTATTTATCAATAACACCTTCAATTTTTTATGCATTTTAAAATTGAAAAACGAGACTTTCACCAAAAAAATTCAAGCATGTATACATGTTTGAAAACGATCGTCTCTTCTTTCTTTTCTAATAAGAAACAGGTAAAATAAAAAGAAGAGAAAATGAAGTTTTTACCATATAGTAGAAGCATCAACATCGAGCTTTTACAGTCACTCATATACTGAAAAAGCAGGAAAAAATCCATCATTCCACTATAACATAACGTGAAACTTTAATCAGTGCATTACACTCGTTATAAGTTGAACGAATCAAGATAATCCAAATTGGAATGGGAGGTATACATCTTTGAATCGAAACTTACTATATATGATATTGCGACTCATATTTGTCATCGTAGCGACGGTAGTCGGGTTCTATGCATTACTATATATGTCAGGACTTATCTATCCTTTTATTATCGCTTTCGCATTTGCTTATTTGATTAACCCTGTCGTCAATTTCCTTAATCAAAAACTACAATTTCCTCGTGCACTAGCTGTGCTCGTTAGCTTAATTCTCGTGTTCGGAGCTATCGTCGGACTCGTTACATACCTTGTAACGGAAGCCATATCTGCCACAACATACTTACTACAACTTGTTACAGTAAAGTTTCCGGATATCGTTACCTTCGCTCAGCAGTTTGCACTTAATCATATTATGCCTCTCTATGATGATTTAATTTCTAAATTTAATCATCTTGGGGAACCACAGCGCTATACGATTACACAAAACATTCAAAACTTAGGAACCGAAGCAACGACGCAAATGAAAGATCTTTTATCAGCTATTATAAGCGGGTTAACAAATTTCATTAGTGCACTACCAACAACGTTAACTGTCCTTGTATTCGTTTTATTAGCCACTTTCTTCATTAGTTACGATTGGCATCTTCTTGCTCAAAAAGTAAGAAAATTTTTACCCACCCGTGTTCACGGCTATGGAAAAACTATTTTTGTCGATTTAAGAAAAGCTTTATTTGGTTTTGTTAAAGCACAACTAACGCTCGTATCTATGACAACTGTTATTGTACTAATCGGCCTTTTAATATTACGCGTACCATACGCCATTACGATCGCGATTATTACAGGAGTTGTAGATTTACTCCCGTATTTAGGAACAGGAGCTGTCTTCGTTCCTTGGGTTATATACGTATTTTTCACTGGCGACACTGCTTTCGCCATCGGTCTTCTCATTTTATACATCGTCGTGATTGTCCAAAGACAAATTATGGAGCCTAAAGTGCTTTCATCTAATATCGGCCTCGATCCATTAGCAACACTGATCGCTCTATTTGTCGGCTTTAAACTCTTCGGCTTTTTAGGATTAATCATCGGTCCAGTCATCTTAGTATTACTTAATACATTGCACAAAGCTCGTGTATTCCATGATTTGTGGAAATATATTAAAGGCTCACCTTCAAAATAATAGTTTCTAATTCATATACAACAAAAAACTTACATGTAATCAGTGGGCATTTCCCACTGATTATTCCTTGTACTTATTTTTCACACTCATTACATACAACAAGAGGATTTACCGAAAAAAAGGATAATCCTCTTGTTTTTTTGCATAAAAACACATATTTCGAGGTATTTTTACATATTTATTCTATTTATTTTATAATTATTACTTACATTTATTGCTTTTTATGTAAATGAATAAATATACAAAATAGCGTGGAATGAGACTTAAACTAACAATCCCCTACTCTTATCTAACTTTTTTCCATACCAATTGATTCATTTTATACTTAAAAATAAACTTTAGTTCAGAAGGATCTTCCTACAACACACTCATTACGAGCCACCAAACCCTAAAATCACATAAATACACAGTACATATAATAAATTAAAACTTTAATTAACAGAACTTTGACCAGCCTCTCATCCTTTTGCAGGCAAAAAAAAATAGTACTTAGATCGCTATAATCTAAGTACTATTTCTGCACAATAATAGTAGAGTTCTTTCTAAACTTCCATTCCATCCACTTCATAACAAACGGTTTCAACAAAGCCCTCGTCACAGGAATAACAAAGATAAAACCCATTATATCCGTTACATATCCAGGAAGCACTAAAAGAATACCTCCTACAAAGATAAAAATACCATCTAGCACTGCCCCTCCTGGCATTTCTCCTCTATTCAGCTTAGATTGAATCTCTCCAAGCACTTTAAACCCTTGCCTTTTCGCTAAATAGACACCTACAACACCCGTAAATACAATCATAGCGAACGTAGACCATAAACCTACTACATGACTTGATCCAATTAAGACTATAATCTCAATCGCCGGTATTAAAATAAACAAGAATAGTAACCATTTCACAGTTCTACACTCCTTCCATATATCATCACTTTAAACACCCTCACAACACCTGTATACACCATGTAAAAACCTAATACATTTCCGTATCAAACTCATAGTAAACAGCTTTTAAAAGCAATTTCAGGCGTTTCAAGCTAGTTCTAACTTATTTTTTGTGTAAAAAAAAGAGAAGGACTCCGATCCTTCTCTTCGTATTACTTATAGCACTTCCGCATGTCCATTATAAACAATTCCGCGCGCTGCATCAACTGTTACTTCTTGGCCATTTTTTAAAGTTGCTGTTACGCCGTTTACACCAACGATAACAGGAATACCGATTGATACGCCTACAACAGCAGCATGGCTTGTTAGACCGCCTTCTTCTACAACTAGAGCAGCAGCTTTTTCGATTGCAGGAATCATATCTTTATCAGTACTTGTTGTAACAAGGATATCACCTTCGTTTACGTTCGCTACAGCTTCAGCAGCTGTTTTTGCTACAACTACTTTACCTTTCGCAGCTTTACGTCCGATTCCTTGTCCTTTAGCAACTTCTTCACCCACAACGTGGATTTTCATTAAGTTTGTTGTACCAGTTTCAGCAACCGGAACACCAGCAGTGATTACAACAGTGTCTCCAAGTCCGATTAGACCTGCATCCATACCTGTTTGAATTGCTGTATCTAACATTTCGTCAGTAGAAGCTGCGCGCTTCTCAGCCATAAATGCTTGTACACCCCAAACAAGTGCAAGACGACGTCCTACTTGCTCGTCAGATGTTACAGCAACGATTGGAGATTTCGGACGGTATTTAGAGATCATTTTCGCAGTATATCCACTTTCTGTTGGAGCTACGATTGCAGCTACATCAAGAGCAAGTGCTGTATGCGCAACAGATTGGCTAATTGCATCTGTAATTGTTGGAGTGAACTCTTTAATACGTTTTTTGAACATATCTTCATATTGTAATGATTTTTCAACACGTACTGCAATGTTAGCCATCATAGTTACTGCTTCTACTGGGTATTGTCCAGCAGCTGTTTCACCTGAAAGCATAATCGCATCTGTACCATCGAAGATTGCGTTAGCTACGTCACTTGCTTCCGCACGAGTTGGACGTGGGTTACGTTGCATAGAATCTAACATTTGTGTCGCAGTAATAACTGGTTTACCTAACACGTTACATTTTTTGATTAGACGTTTTTGTACTAATGGTACTTCTTCTGGTGGAATTTCTACACCCATGTCACCACGAGCTACCATTAAACCGTCAGAAACTTCTAAGATTGAATCGATGTTGTCGATACCCTCTTGGTTTTCAATTTTTGGTACGATTTGGATGTATTGAGCGTTATGCTCTTCTAATAATTCACGGATTTCTAATACGTCAGATGCTTTACGAACGAAAGATGCTGCGATGAAATCAACTTTTTGCTCGATACCGAAGATGATATCTTTTACGTCTTTTTCAGTGATACCAGGAAGCTTAATGCTTACGTTTGGTACGTTAACACCTTTTTTATTTTTTACAGTTCCGCTGTTAAGAACTTTTGTACGGATGTTTCCGTCAGCTTTTTCGATTACTTCTAGTTCGATAAGACCGTCATCGATTAGAATACGAGAACCTGGGTCTACATCGTCATAAAGACCAGCATAAGATACAGAGAACTTCTCTGCAGTACCTAATACTTGCTCAGTAGAAAGAACTACTTCTGCACCTGTTACAAGCTCAGCTTGTCCGTCTACGAAGTCATGAGTACGAATTTCTGGACCTTTTGTATCAAGTAAGATACCAACTGTTTTACCAGTTTTCTTTGAAGCTTCACGGATGTTTTTAATACGAGCGCCGTGCTCTTCATGGCTACCATGAGAGAAGTTTAAACGAGCAACGTTCATACCCGCTTCCATTAATTGTTCTAATTTCTCAATACTTTCACTAGCAGGACCTATAGTACATACAATTTTAGTTTTACGCATATTGCACCTCCGAAAATTATGAAACCGTTCCCAAATATCCGACATTAAGCCGATTAGATGGATAATTCTTTAGATAATTGATACATATCTTTATCGATTGTATGCTTTTGAGCTAACGCTTCGATAATATCATGATCAACAAGTTTGTTATCTTGAATACCTACACAACGTCCACCTTTACCAGCAATTAATAATTCAACTGCTCTTGCGCCAAGACGACTTGCTAATACACGGTCTTGCGCACTTGGTGATCCACCACGTTGTACGTGACCTAATACAGTTACGCGAGTATCAAAGTTTGTTGCTTCTTCAATGTGCTTACCGATGTCAATTGCACTTCCAACACCTTCAGCCACAATGATAATACTGTGTTTTTTACCACGTTCGCTACCGCGCTTCAGACGAGCGATAACATCATCCATGTCATACTCTTCTTCTGGAATTAAGATTGTTTCTGCACCATCAGCTAAACCAGCCCATAATGCGATATCACCAGCGTGACGTCCCATTACTTCGATAACATATGTACGTTCATGAGATGTAGCTGTGTCACGGATTTTATCAATTGCATCAATAACAGTGTTTAGAGCTGTATCGAAACCAATTGTGAAGTCTGTTCCAGGGATATCATTGTCAATTGTACCTGGTACACCAACACACGGGAATCCTTGTTCAGTTAATTTTTTAGCGCCTTGGTAAGAACCATCTCCACCAATAACAACAAGTCCTTCGATACCGTGTTTCTTTAATTGCTCGATACCTTTTAGTCGTACTTCTGGGTCTTTAAACTCAGGACATCTTGCTGTATATAATTTCGTACCACCGCGGTGGATAATATCGCCAACAGAACCAAGTTCTAATTTTTCAATGTGACCAGAAATTAATCCAGCGTATCCATGGTAAATACCATATACTTCAATATCATGGAAAATCGCTTTACGAACAACTGCACGAATGGCAGCATTCATACCAGGTGAATCTCCACCACTTGTTAATACACCAATACGTTTCATTTGTACTCACCTCATAAAGATTATTTGCCTTATAATAAAATAACACGAAAAAATATAAAAACACAATGGAGAAGATGTGTCTTTTCATAATAAAAACGTGCATTCGCGAAGAGGAACGCACGCTTTTCTTATTTTATCCCAATGGAAGCGTTTGAAAACGAAACTTGCCCAATTTTCATATATTTTTCATAACGTTTTTCGATTAATTCATCTTTCGAAATTCCGCTTAATTGTTCAAAAGTTTTTTTAAGCATTAAATCTATGTTTTCTGATTGTTTTAAAAGATTACGATGTGCTCCGCCTTTTGCCTCTGGAATAATTTCGTCAATTACACCTAATTCTTTCAAATCCGCTGCTGTAATTTTCATCGCTTCTGCAGCTTCTTTTGCTTTACTAGCATCTTTCCAAAGAATTGCTGCCGCACCCTCTGGTGTAATAACAGAATACGTGGAATTTTCTAGCATATGAATGTAATCTCCTACTCCAAGACCTAACGCACCACCGCTACCACCTTCACCGATAACAATACAAATAACAGGTACAGTTAAACCCGCCATTTCAAATAAATTACGGGCAATTGCCTCACTTTGTCCACGCTCTTCAGCTGCTTTACCAGGATAAGCTCCCTTCGTATCGATGAAACAAATAATAGGACGATTAAACTTTTCCGCTTGTTTCATTAGACGCAGTGCTTTTCGATATCCTTCTGGATGAGGCATCCCAAAATTACGACGAATATTTTCTTTCGTATCTTTTCCGCGTTGGTGCCCAATTACAGTTACAGGCATCCCCTTATATTTCGCAATGCCGCCGACAATCGCTGCATCGTCGCCAAATAGGCGATCTCCATGACATTCAAAAAAATTAGTAAATAAGTGCTCAATATAATCGAGCGTTGTCGGTCGTTCTGCATGACGAGCAATTTGAACACGGTCCCATACTTTCATATTGCCGTATATATCTTCCTCTAATTTTTCTAGCTTGTCTTCCAAAATACGAATCTCCTCACTGAAGTCCATCTGGCTGTTTTTCGTATAGTCTTTCAGTTCACGAATCTTATTTCTTAGCTCAACAACTGGTTTCTCAAATTCTAGCTCTGCCATACAGCCATTTCCCCTCCTTGATGAACTTCTAAAATCTTACGGAGCGATTCTCTCATATCATCACGATGCACCACCGCATCTAATTGACCATGTTCTAGTAAGAATTCTGCCGTTTGGAAATCTTCCGGTAGTTTCTCACGCACAGTTTGTTCAATTACACGTCTACCAGCAAATCCGATCAGTGCCCCTGGTTCTGCAAGATTATAATCACCAAGTGAAGCGAAACTTGCTGAAACCCCGCCCGTCGTTGGGTGAGTCATAACAGAAATAAATAATCCTCCTGCATTACTATGCTTTTTCAAAGCTACGCTTGTTTTTGCCATTTGCATTAAACTTAATATCCCTTCTTGCATACGGGCACCACCCGAAGCAGTAAAGATAATAAATGGAACTTGTAAGTCGTATGCCTTTTCAACCGCACGGGCAATTTTTTCTCCTACAACAGAGCCCATGCTCCCCATTCGAAAACGAGAATCCATTACTGCAACAACAACAAGCATGTCATCAATTGTTCCTTCACCAGTTACAACCGCTTCGTTCAATTCAGTCTTCTTACGATCGCTCTCTAGTTTCTCTTCATAATCTGGAAACTCGAGTGGATTTAATGAAACCATTTCTTTGTCATACTCACGGAATGACCCTTCGTCCAATATACTATCAAGACGTTCCCATGCATTCATAGGATGATGATATCCACAATTCACACATACTTTTAAATTTTTTAGAAGTTCTTTCGTATACATGATTTTTTTACATTTCGGACATTTTGTCATAACGCCATCTGGTACATCTTTTCGTACTTGTTCTGAAGGTATTGCAGCATACTTTTTCTTTTTCACGAATAAATCTCTTAGCACAATTTGACCCCCTTCGTTGAGAGCTAAGGTTAGCGTAAGAAGAAAATTGGGCTAACACCAAAGTTTGATGTTAGCCTTATCTTCTCAATCTGTCTAATAACCTCACTCTTTACGTTTAACTTTAACCGCTACGCGATAGAATGTTTGTCATAACGTGTCATGGTCATTTCGACAAATTTTATACATTACGAGTGAAACTGTATATTCTCTACTAATTCATCGTAAATTTTTAGTGCATCATTTTCTTGTTTTTCTTCCAAAGTAGCATAAAGCTTTCTATACATATCGATAGAATCTCCTGAAACTTTACAAGAAAGAGTTGCTACGTAATCATTTACGATCATCCAAATGCGATATAGTAAATAATTATCGACTTGTTCAATAAGTGTTTTAAAGAACGTTTGATGAAGCGTCGGAATTGAATTTTCATTTTCTTCAAGCACTTGATGTAACTTACTTAGCACTTTAGAAAACGTTTCTTTCGGTAAATTACATACAATTCGAATCATATCTTTCTCAAGCAATCGTTTTGTTTGTAATAAATCACGAATTGTTTTCTCATCTTGCAGCAAGAACGGAGCAATCAATTGTACAAGACCGTTATCGTAAAAGTTTCGAATAAACGTCCCTTCACCACGTCTTGTTTCAATCAATCCTACAAGTTCTAAAGCACGCAACGCTTCTCTTACAGAGGAACGCCCTACATTTAAACGTGAACTTAACTCACGCTCAGACGGCAAACGATCCCCCGCTACCAATCCATCCTCTCCCATAATGGAACGGATTTTTTTTACAATTTCGAGATATACTTTTGTGTTTGATGATGTCAATGGAAATTCCTCGCTTATTCTTTACCAATCAGCGCTAATTGTTTTGTTTTCTCAGCAATCTCATTTGGATCTACTTGACGGCGAGCTACTCCTGTTTCCATTGCTGCTTTCGCAACGTAAGCTGCCACTTGAGGCGCTACACGCGCGTCAAACGGTGCTGGAATGATATAGTCTGCATTTAACTCATCTTCTGCTACAAGCTCAGCAATAGCCTGTACAGCTGCCATCTTCATTTCTTCGTTAATTTGTGTCGCATGAACGTCAAGTGCACCGCGGAAAATACCAGGGAACGCTAGTACATTATTTACTTGGTTTGCAAAGTCAGAACGACCCGTTCCAACAACAGCTGCGCCCGCTGCTTTTGCCAATTCTGGCATAATTTCTGGAACTGGATTCGCCATTGCAAAAATAATTGCATCGTCATTCATTGTACGAACCATCTCTTCTGTTAATGCACCTTCTGCAGATACACCAATGAATACGTCCGCACCTTGTACAACATCAGCTAAAGAACCTTCGATACGATTCTTATTTGTATATTTTGCAACTTCATCCTTCACCGGATTCATACCTGTAGGACGACCATCATAGATTGCCCCTTTACGGTCACACATAATAATGTCGCGTACGCCATAGCGATATAAAAGTTTAATAATTGCGATACCTGCTGCACCTGCGCCATTTGCGACAACTTTAATGTCAGACATTTTCTTTCCAACTAATTTTAGCGCGTTCACAAGACCCGCTACTGTTACGATAGCTGTTCCGTGTTGATCATCATGGAAGATAGGAATATTTGTTTCTTTTTTCAAACGTTCTTCAATAATGAAGCAGTTTGGTGCTGCGATATCCTCTAAGTTAACGCCGCCAAAAGTTGGCTCCATTAATTTTACAGTTTCAACAATTTTATCTACATCGTTTGTATTTAAGGCAATCGGGAATGCATCTACACCAGCAAAGCTCTTGAATAATACAGCTTTACCTTCCATTACTGGAAGAGATGCTTCAGGTCCAATGTTTCCAAGACCAAGTACAGCCGTTCCATCTGTCACAACTGCTACCATATTTCCCTTCATTGTATATTCATATACCTTACTTTTATCGTCATAAATTTCTTTACAAGGCTCTGCAACCCCTGGAGAATATGCAAGGCTTAAATCTTTTGCATTTTCTACTTTTACTTTTGATACAGTTTCTAATTTTCCTTGATGCACTTTATGCATGTGAAGTGCTTCTTCACGAAGTGTTGACAAACTATCCACTCTCCTCAAATTATTCTAGCTGATATCAATTTCTCCAAGTGGTCTGACCACGAACACTACTACTATAATAATCGAAGTGTAGGGAAATTGTCCATTATATTTTCACAACTACATTTTCTTCCCCGACAATTTCACGAAGTGCTCCTAAACATTCTTCACTTGGATGAATCGATAAACTTCGAGATAATTGTACCATTTTATGTTCCTTTTCATAATAAATTAGTACTTTCGCAAAACCTGAATAGTCAAACAATATTTTAGTAACCTGATTCAAAAGCTTTTTCTCATACTGAGACGGCAATTTCACGTAAACAGATGCATCTTTCTTTTCTTCATACACATCCATTTCTTCTAACGGATATAGTCCATTTACAATCCATTGCAACTTATGATTTCTAAGCTCAATCATGCCGTCAACTAAAACAATCGCTCCTTCTTGTAACTTATCTGAGAAATGTATATACGTTTCAGGGAAAAGCACTGCTTCCATTTCATCATTTTGGTCACAAAATGTAATAAACGCCATCTTTTGCAACTTTTTCGTACGAATCACTCTCACGCTTGTTATATACACGATAGCTCTTTGTACTTTTTTCTTATGTCTCATTGCTTGCGCGAGAGATGGAATTTCTAATTCTTTCGCTAACTTCACATACTGCGCTGTCGGATAACTTGATAAATAAAAACCTAGTGCTTCCTTCTCTTTATTTAATTGTTCAATAAAAGGGAGTTCTTCTCCTTGTACATATTTTGATTTTGGAACCGCATCTCCTAAATCACGTGCAAGGTTTGCGTACTCTAACGCCCCTTTAAGACTTTTCCATAAATTCGTTCTTGAAACGCCAAAGTCATCAAAACATCCAGACCAAACGAACGCCTCTAAATTTCGCTCTGTTACAAACTTTGATGGCATGCGAAGACAAAATTCAAATAAATCTTCAAACATTTTTTTCTCTCGTTCTTCTAACAAAGCTGTCACTGTAGCCATTCCGATATTCCGAATGGAAAGTAAACTATAACGTATCGCATTGCCTTCTATTTGGAAATTGTAACCACTCCTCTGAAGGGACGGCGGCAAAACGTGAAAACCTTTTCGCTTCGTTTCTCGTATATACTGTACAATCTTATCTTCATTTCCAATTGCACTTGATAATAGTGCTGTCATAAATTCCAGCGTATAATTCGCTTTTAAGTAAGCAAGCTGATATCCAATCATACTGTAGGCTACAGCGTGACTTCGGTTAAAACCGTAATCCGCAAATCTTACAATTAAATCATAAATTTTCTCTGCGGATGTCTCGTCATAACCGTTTTGTAAACACCCTTGTACAAAATGCTTACGTTCCTGATCTAAAATATCACGATTTTTTTTACTCACTGCACGGCGTAATAAATCTGCTTCTCCAAGCGAGAATCCCGCCAACTTCGACGCAATTTGCATAATTTGTTCTTGGTATACAATTACACCGTATGTTCTTTCTAAAATCGGCTTTAAATCTGGATGTAAATATTCAATTTGTCTTTTTCCGTGTTTTGATTCAATAAAGGTTGGAATTTGTTCCATCGGTCCTGGTCTATATAACGAGTTAACAGCGACAATATCTTCAAATTCATTCGGTTTTAACCCGCGAAGTACATTTCGCATACCACCTGATTCAAGCTGGAATACACCTGTTGTGTCCCCTCTACCTAACAATTGGAACGTCTTTTCATCTTGAAGTGGTAAATTTCTTATATCAATTTGTGTCCCAGTCTTTTTCACGATAAACTTTATAATATTTTCAAGTAACGTTAAATTACGTAATCCTAAAAAGTCCATCTTGAGCAATCCAAGTTCTTCTAATGCATCAGCTGGGTATTGCGTAACATACACATCGTTATGCCCTTCTTGAATTGCAACACTTCCGGTTAACGGCTCTTGGCTCATAATAACGCCAGCTGCATGGATAGACGTATGACGTGGTAAGCCTTCTACACGTTTTGCAATTTCAAACACACGCTCATGCAGAAGATTCCCTTGTATAAACTCACGAAGTGATTGCGATTCCTCATATGCATCTTTTAACGTTATACCAAGCTTTGATGGGATAAGTTTTGAGAATATGTCAATATCTCGCGGCGGAAGCCCCATTACACGCGCAATATCTCTAATTGCCGCTTTCGCTGCAAGCGTCCCGAACGTTACAATTTGTGCAACACGAAGCTGACCATATTTATCTTTCACATATCGAATCATCTCATCACGTCTTATATCCGGAAAATCGATATCAATATCTGGAAGTGTCACACGTTCAGGGTTTAGAAACCTTTCAAATAATAGATCGTATTCAATTGGATCAATATCTGTAATTTCTAATACGTAAGAAACGAGTGAGCCAGCTGCCGATCCACGGCCTGGCCCTGTTAAAATATGATTTTCATGCGCATACTTCATAAAATCCCATACGATGAGGAAATAATCACTAAACCCCATACTAGAAATAACGTTTAATTCATGATTCAAACGCTTTATATGTACTTCTTTCGGCGTACCATAACGTTTCTGCAACCCTTCTTCACAAACGCGGCGTAAATACATATCATTTGTTTCGTTAGCTGGAACAGGGAATTTCGGTAATTGATTTACATGAAACGGTATTTCTACTCTGCAACGTTCTGCAATTTCTACTGTGTTATAAATCGCTTCTTCTACGTGAGAAAATAGTGCTTCCATTTCATCTGATGATTTTAAATAATATTGATCTGTTTTCAGCCTCGGTCTATCTGGATCCGTCATTTTCGTTCCACTTTCAACAGATAATAAACATTCATGAACAAGTGCGTCACTTTGATTGATGTAGCGTACATCGTTTGTTGCAACGACTGGAACATTTATCCTACTCATAAATTCAGGTAATTTCTCTTGCAGGAGCAGTTCATCTTGAATCGCATGATGCTGCAAACTCATATAAAAATTGCCGAACATATTTTGATATGTGCGAGCTACTTCTTCAGCCTGACTTTCTTTGTCTTCTAATAATAATTGTTCAATTTCCCCATCTTTACCTGGTGAAATAGCAATTAGCCCTTTCGCATAATGCGCAAGCCATTTCTTAGGAATACCTTCTTTTGACTTTGTCATAATGCTACTAGAAATCTTTAATAAATTTTGATAGCCCATTTCATTTTCAGCGAGTAAGACAAGCGGATAAGACTTTTCTTCTTCTTCACTAAAAATAGAAGCTGTTAAACCGATAATAGGCTGTATATCATGTTTCTTACATGCTTTATAAAACGGAATAACGCCATACATAACATTTTCATCTGTAATAGCCAACGATGAATAACCGAGCTCTTTCGCCCTGACTACAAGCTCATCAATTTTACAAGCACTTTTTAATAAACTAAAAACGGTTTGACATTGTAAATGCACAAACTTCACTGTTGTACCCTCTCTTTACCTATTTGACTACTTTTATTATAGGTGAAGAGGAAAGCGGAAATCAAAACATACTTCTTATACTTTGTCCATATATATGAAGAAGAAAGGGGAATGACGATGGATGTAAGAGAACATACTTTTTTCTCTCTGCTTATTATTAGTTATTTTATTGCCTTTGGGGTTATACTTGGTGGTTCATTAATTGGTGGATTTGGTGCATTTCTTATCGGAAAACCAACTCTAACTTACATTAATCAATTCGCCCAAAATTTAAGAATTTGGGCACTCGTTGCAGCGATTGGCGGAACATTTGATACCTTTTATAGCTTTGAAAGAAGTTTTTTTGGCGGGGATATGAAAGATATCGTAAAACAAATTCTCCTTATTTTTTTCGCAACGGGTGGTATGCAAACCGGTCTTACTATTATTAAATGGCTAACGCAGGAACATGTATGAGAGTACCAAGTGCCAATACAGCAAAAAGATGGTATTTAGTTTTAGCTGGTGCTGCTGTTGGGGGCGTGTTGAGCTGGTTCATTTTTTTGTACATATACGGTGTTTTTCAAGAAGAACAAACTAGTAAAATAGCAGAACAAAGAGAAATTATAGAAAAACAAGAAGCAAAGCTCCACGTCCTTCTCGAAGATCAAGAAAAATTGAATACAGAAAATAAACGGCTCTTAACCATTCAAGAGATTAAAATAAAAATTATAAATCGGGAAAAATACGATTTAGACAACCTTACACTCGAAAATATGACCACTTCTATCCATAATGACCTCCAGCATCTTTTAACGAAAAACATACAAAGTATCGCAAAAAATAAAGACCTACTCAAAAAAGCAATCGAAAATAAAACGTATAAACATTACGATCGTCTATATCGTTTTAAAGTCGACACCATATCTTTCGATACCGTGCTTGAAATTAGCATTGCTATAGAGAAAGAAAAATAAAGAAGGAGGGCTTTAGCGCCACTCCTTCTTTTCGTTTTAATATATACTCTCTTATTTACAAATCTCACGTAAATCAGCAAACAGACGATCCGCTTCTTCCCAAGAAGATGCTTTTGCACCAGAAGCCATCGGATGCCCTCCGCCATTATATTGCATTGCTAATTTATTTATCACTGGTCCTTTTGAACGAAGGCGAACACGAATCACATCGTCTTCCTCTAAGAATAGAACCCATGCCTTTAATCCATCAATATTACCAAGCGCTCCAACAACACCAGATGCTTCAGAAGGAAGTACATCAAATTCTTCTAATACTTCTTTCGTTAATTTAATGTAAGCTGCTCCTTCTTCTACCATCGTAAAATTCTGTAAAATATAGCCGTTTAAACGAGCGATCTTTTCTTTCGTCTTATACATTTCATTGTATAAATCTGTGAATTTCACACCCATATCAACAAGCTCACTTACGTAACGAAGTGTTTTTGCTGTTGTATTCGGGAATAAGAAACGTCCTGTATCTCCAACAATTCCTGCTAAAATAAGGCGAGCAGCTTCTGTTGTTATTTGTAATCCTTTATCTTTTCCATAACTGTAAAACTCATAAATCATTTCACTTGTAGAACTTGCTGTCGTATCTACCCATGTAATATCTCCATATGGATCTTCATTTGGGTGATGATCAATTTTGATTAACATTTTCCCTTTTGTATAGCGTTGATCGTCAACACGTTCTTGGTTCGCGGTATCACAAACGATAACAAGTGCATTTTCGTATACACTATCTTCAATATCATCCATTACTCGTAAGTATGCTAGTGACGGTTCATTATACCCAACCGTATAAATATTTTTCTCTGGAAACGATTCTTGTAGAATTGTACTAAGACCGCCCTGTGAACCTAGTGCATCTGGATCTGGACGTACGTGACGATGAATAATAATCGTATCAAACTCTTTAATTGCTCCTAAAATTTGCTCATGCATATGTATAATCTCCTTTTTATTCAACTTCTTCACTTGATTCCGCATTAACGTGCAGTAAAAGTCCAATTGGTGCGGGCTAATCATTAGCGCGTGGAAACATCCTCACACTAATTAAAGTTTCACTTTATCCTTCATTATAACGGAAAGTATTTCATACATGCGAACAATTGCTTTATAATAAAAGTTAGAAAGTTTAGATATTTCTTTTTTCTCCACTATTATTTTTCACAAAACGATGGGAGTGTGTATTATGCCAGTATTAGTCTTCTGTATTATCGTCTCATTTATGTTGTATCTCTTCTACAAAACAAAATACTTTCGTACAAGCCGCCCAATGGAGAAAGGTTGGCTCTCCGGAAAATCTGCAATGGCACTCGGTTCATTCGTCTTATTCTTCGGGATAAACCAATTCTTTTTAGAACTTTCAACCGCTCGTATTATCGTTGGTGTCTTATTTGTTCTATTTGGTAGTGCAAGTGTATTTAATGGATTTCGCCAATATAAACATTTCTTACCATTAGCAGTTAAAGAAGCAGAAGGCTATGAAGCAACGTAAAAAAGCATCAACATTGTGATGCTTTTTTACGTCCTCTAACTTTCAAAATCATATATGCGACAAAAGCAGAAGGTATATTAAATGGGTTGCCTTGTACGTGAAAATGTAATTGTTCTTCTTCAAAAGACATTTTTTCATATAGTTCTCGCTGAGATAATCCTGTTTTTTTCTTTTTTTCATGTAATCCTTGTAAGTATAAATATTGAAGCGGTATCATCACAAGAAAGTAAAATAGTGCGATACTACCAAAAAAGAGTACTGTTGATGACATAATGCATACCACCTTCCTGTAATCCATTTTCTTACAATTTAATTATAACATAGTCTAGGATCTAATTAAATTAATATTCTGTTTTTTAATCAGACAATTGTCTCACCACATAATTCTTCTTCGACATACTGAATATACCGCCGAATAAAACTTCCGGGATTCTTTTTAATCGGTTCAATATCAAGTCTTAATGGTATTTTTCCGGCCATATAAAAGATTCTTGAAGCGGTCCCAAGTCGAATGGCTGCTTCCGAAATATTTTCCCCATATCCCATCATGAAGTTCCCCCATACTTCTTCTAACTGTCCCGAAGCAATTAAATGCAATCTCGGAACACCAATATCAAACTCTTTATACCCAAATCCACATTCATCAAAATCAAGTAAATACCAATCCTCTTTATCTACAAGAACATTGCCAAAATGCATATCGCCATGAACAAATTGTTTTTCTCCTAGTTGAGTTGAATTTGTAAGTTCTTGTATTCTTTCTGCAATTCTCAAGCATTTATTTTTATCCGCATAAGATAAAAATGAAGTATGTAATAAACGTTGTAAAGGCTCGTGAATTGTCTTTTTCTCGCTATATATAGGCCTTTCATAACCTCTCCAAGTTTGCGGCATTCTTTTGAGCACTCCATTTGTTTTTTCATGAAACATTCGCATTAATGATCCAAGCTTTTCATAATCTTTATCCTTTGGTTCTAAAATTTCACTTCCGCTTATAAACCTAAAGACAACAAAATACTGGATACTTCCCACATCTTTCTTAACAGATGTGATCCAACCACCATTTTTATTTACAACTACTTCTGGTACTAACATTTGTTTTTGTATCGCTATTAACCAGTGTATTTCAGCCTCTATTTGCTCGGCTGTATAACGTCCTCCTCTATACTGCCTAACTACAAATTTATTTTTTTCCGATTCGAATATATATGTTTGATTTTCTCCTCCATGCAATAATGAAACTTTCATAAGACTATTTAAATTATATTGCTTACATAACTGCTCTTTAATGTGAAAATCCATTCTTCTCCCCCCTAGTACATATAGTGCAGCATAGTTTCCCTTTAATAATTAGTAGTGTAAGCTTTTCTATCGACTAACAACCAATTCTCTAACCTGATATAGATTAGCTAAAGTCTCCAACATATCCTGCTATTTTTGCACTTCACTACCCAAACTCTTACGCAGCTTAAATAACAGCTTCAAAATCCAATAAAACAAAATAAAGTTAAAGAAAAAGCCTAATGGATGAAACGAAATTTCCCATCCGCCATAATAAATGAAATTTTCTGCTGGCATACCAAAGTAAAGAAAATCGCTATTATTTTCTCCAGTTGTAGGGATAAAGGAAAAAATAATAGCGAAAATCAAACTTATTACATACAATTTCTTTTTATTTGAATCCATTATTCTATGAGTTATCACATGAACAGTAATTACAGATATTAAACCTAAAAAGAAAAATATTACTCCCATTCGACACCTCCACAATTATTGTCCAAGCATCTTCAAGTGATTGCATGCCCTACTTATAAATATGAAACAGAACGTGATTTAATTTTCTCTTTTGCAGTTCAAAACATAATGGATTCAGTTGATAACTAAATTTTAAAACGCCCTACTGTACCTTCTAAAAAAAAGGAACAAACCAAAGCGGTCTGCTCCATCTTTTTATTTATCAATCAACTGCACCATAAGTAATGCTTTCCCAACAACATTACCTTCATGATGCACTTCTACATCAACCTTACCAAATTTACGTCCAATTTCTAATACTTTCGGATGAACCGATACAACATTATCAATTTGGACTGGCTTCACGAAATAAATTGTTAAGTTTTCAACAATTAAATCGCTTTTCTTTTGCGCACGAATAACGCGATTCGTTGCTTCCGTCACAATTGTTGCGAATACACCGTAAGATAACGTTCCAATCGAGTTCGTCATTTGCGGCGTCACTGAAAATTGATATAGATGTTCATTTTTCGCTTCTTTCGGCGTCATAAATTGATTCGTTACAATATCATCAATTGTTTCGCCGACTTGTGGTTGACGCTGAATCATTTGCAACGCCTGAAGTACATCTTGACGGCTAATAATACCTTGCAACTTATTTCCTTCATCAACAACAGGAAGTAACTCAATACCTTCCCACACCATCATACGTGCCGCCGCTGCGACAGACATTTTTCCATTTACCGTAATTGGATGCCTTGTCATTACTTTATCAATTGGTGTTTCTTTTGCAACACCAATCATATCCTTAGAAGTCACAATACCTAATACCTTTTTATTTTCATCAACAATTGGATACCTTCCGTGCATCGTCTCTTCGTTATATGCATGCCATTGCTGCACTGTATCATTTGGTTTTAAATATAACGTTTCTTCAATAGGTGTTAAAATATCTTCAACGAGTACAATTTCTTTCTTAATCAGCTGATCGTAAATCGCACGGTTAATTAACGTTGCAACTGTAAATGTATCGTAACTACTTGAAATAATCGGCAGTTTTAATTCATCTGCTAATTTCTTCACATGATCTTCCGTATCAAATCCGCCCGTAATTAACACCGCAGCTCCAGTTTCTAACGCTAATTGATGTGCGTTCGTACGATTACCGACAATAAGTAAGTTTCCAGCTTCTGTATAGCGCATCATCGCTTCTAATTTCATTGCCCCGATTACGAATTTATTTAACGTTTTATGTAGTCCTTCTCTGCCTCCAAGTACTTGACCATCGACAATGTTAACGACTTCTGCATATGTCAGCTTTTCAATATTTTCTTTCTTCTTTTGTTCAATTCGAATTGTTCCGACACGTTCAATCGTACTAACATACCCTTTATTTTCTGCATCTTTAATTGCACGATAAGCTGTACCTTCACTTACACTCAAATCTTTTGCAATTTGCCTTACAGAAATTTTATGCCCTACTGGCAGGCTATTAATATGTTCTAAAATTTGGTTATGCTTGGTAGCCAAATGGTTTCACCATACTTTCTTTTCCCTAAATTCTTCATGTGTTGTATTTTCAGTATACTATATTTTCAAAACTGTTACACTCTCTCTTTATATATCTGTACTATTTTTTTTATAACAAAATACGCCTTACATTACACCACTTCTTCCATTACAACAATGTAATGGTATTGTCATCTCGTTCGATAGTTTGTCCAGCCGCTTCAATATACAATGAAGACAAGAAATGAAACAAAGGAGCGGATAGATGATGAAAAAATTATTAGAAGTTGTAGGTGCTGTATTTTTAGCTTTCGTAGACGGGAAAAAAGTTGCAATGGAATTAAATGAAACACCTGAACAACCACTTCCAAAAAGAAAAGAATCATCAAAACAATTACAACCTTTAAAAGCTGCCCTACACACATAAAAAACCCTTCACTTGTCTTTTCAAATGAAGGGTTTCTTTTTTATAGTGTAATACTTTCTCCAGCTTCTAATACTTTCCCTGTACAATTTTGTAGCTTTTCTACAAATTGATATGGATCTTGTTCAATTACTGGGAACGTATTGTAATGCATCGGTACAACAGTTTTCGCCTGAACCCATTTTGCTGCTAAAACAGCATCTTCTGGTCCCATTGTGAAATTATCACCAATTGGTAAAAATGCTACATCAATGTTATGTAGTTCCCCAATTAATTTCATATCAGAGAATAAAGCGGTATCCCCTGCATGGTACACAGTTTTCTCTTCTGCTGTAAATAAAATACCCGCTGGCATACCTGTATATGTAATCGTCTTATTTTCTTCATCAATATAACTAGAACCGTGGAATGCTTGTGTAAACTTCACTTTGCCGAAGTCAAATTCATGTGAACCACCAATATGCATCGGATGTGTATTCACACCTTGCCAACTTAAAAATGTCGCTAGTTCAAATGGCGCTACAACAACCGCATTATTTTTCTTCGCAAGCTCTACTGTATCTCCAACATGATCACCATGACCGTGCGATAAAAGAATCGCATCTACTTTTACATCTTCAGCCTTTAAATCTGTTTTCGGATTTCCTGTTAAAAACGGGTCAATTAAAATGACTTTTCCATTCGTCTCAATTTTCACAACTGAATGTCCATGATAAGATACTTTCATTATTACATTCCTCCCCTTATTACATTCACACTTTTTATTCTACATGATTTTTCAATTCCCTGTCTTTTCTAACATCTATTTACTTGTCATAACACTTTCCTCCGATGTAAAGTTATATTTGTAATTAAATATCTCGGGGGTGCCAATCAATGAATGCTAGATTAGAAAATTTAATGCAATGGCTAAAAGAAAAAAACGTAGAAGCTGCGTTCCTAACTTCTACACCAAACGTCTTCTACATGACAAACTTCCACTGTGAACCACACGAAAGACTTCTTGGTATGTTTGTATTCCAAGACAAAGAGCCTATTTTAATTTGTCCTAAAATGGAAGAAGGTCAAGCGCGTAATGCTGGCTGGGCACATGAAATTATCGGATTTACTGATACTGACAGACCATGGGATATGATTGCAAAAGCAATTAAAGACCGCGGTATCAATGCAAATGCAGTTGCAATTGAAAAAGAACATTTAAACGTAGAGCGCTACGAAGAATTAACAAAACTATTCCCAAATGCAGCTTTCAAATCAGCTGAGGAGAAAGTTCGTGAACTTCGTTTAATTAAAGACGAAAAAGAACTTTCTATTTTACGCGAAGCAGCTAAAATGGCAGACTATGCTGTTGAAGTTGGTGTAAATGCAATTAAAGAAGATCGTAGCGAGTTAGAAGTATTAGCAATTATTGAACACGAATTAAAAACAAAAGGCATACATAAAATGTCATTCGATACGATGGTATTAGCAGGTGCAAACTCTGCCCTTCCACACGGTATTCCAGGTGCAAACAAAATGAAGCGCGGCGATTTCGTACTATTTGATTTAGGCGTAATCATTGACGGTTACTGCTCTGACATTACACGTACAGTAGCATTCGGTGACATTTCTGAAGAACAAACTCGCATTTACAACACTGTACTTGCTGGACAACTACAAGCAGTTGAAGCATGTAAACCAGGTGTTACACTTGGCGCAATCGATAATGCTGCTCGTTCTGTTATCACAGATGCAGGTTACGGAGACTTCTTCCCGCACCGCCTTGGTCACGGACTTGGAATTAGCGTACACGAATATCCAGATGTAAAAGCTGGTAACGAATCTCCATTAAAAGAAGGTATGGTCTTCACAATCGAGCCTGGTATTTACGTACCAAACGTAGGTGGCGTTCGTATTGAAGATGATATTTATATCACAAAAGACGGATCAGAAATTTTAACGAAATTCCCGAAAGAATTACAATTTGTAAAATAAGAAAAAGGCAGCGTGAGTGCTGCCTTTTTTATTTCTCTACTATTTCAAATTTCTCTACAATCATTTTTGCTGGATAACTCTCAAGCGTTTGAGAAGACCATACTTTTATTTTATCCCCTGTGTTCAATTGATTATATGCGTCTTTATCCTTAAAACTCAACACTATATCTGATGGATGCTCTTTATTCATTTGTTGTTCTATATAATGTTGCAACTCTACTTTTGTATGAAACGTTTTATCACCGACAAAAAATACCGCATCATTTCTTACTACGATATACCCTTCTTCAGGCACTTTTTTTACCTCTACTTGTTTTGTAGTACACGCTGATAATACGAGTAGCAATACACTAAAAAATATATACATAGAAATTTTCACATGCCTATTCATTCTTAACTCCTTATCCTACACTATTTCCGCTTTAACACCATCTTCTCTTCATACTTATCATCCCATTTAATCACAATCTCTATCGGTTCATCTTTAGAAAGCGGCGCGCAACTTACACAAGAAGACTTCATTTCAATTCTTGCTCCTTTATGAACTTCTAACGTTTGTGTCATTGTACTAAAGGTCCCATGAATAGAAATCTCCAAATTTTTAAATTCTGTATTCCCATCTCCGCCCTTATACTGAAATATAAACATTCCATCTTCACTGTCATCCTTAATATGGCCTTTATATTGTCCCGTCCAACTTTTGCTCTCGCTAGAAAAAGTAAAATACCAAATTGAGCAGCTTCCTAAAAAGAAAATACTAATGAAAAAGAATAATGCTCTCTTCATCATGCCCTCCATTCAAATGCCCTTATTTATCCCGCATTAACGGGCAGTAAGACCCCCACCTCAAAATTCGGTGAAAGCAAAGAAGTTAGGTGGGGGATCAACTGTCCGTAAAAGCCCGATTGTTTCAACTAATAATCAGCGGGGGATGAACCCCCCACTGATTAAAGTTTCACTTTATTGCCTATTTCTTCCTCTTATTATACTATTAAAATACAGAATTTTCTAAATTAGGAGGTTTATATGTTACAACAACAGTTAGAAGAAATTCGTAATAATAATTACGTAATCAATGGTACTCTCAATATTGATTCCTTAAGTTCCAGTATGCTTGAGCATATTGGGGATACTGATAGCTATTTAAGAGACAAACTTATTTACTCTACTTTTTATCATCTCATCAAAAAGGAATACATTTCACACACGCAATTACAGAGACTATTATTAGAAAGCAGCGGTGAAAAATATTTATTGTATAAGATTCATTCGGATAACGAAGATGCGGTATTTACCCGTGCATTTACAACATTATTAATTGCACTTATTATTGATGCCGATACGAATTATAATTTCTTATCACAGAATGATATTTTAACTGTAAAAGATCAATTAATTCTATATATGAACAATGAGCATGATTTCCGCGGATATGTTCCAGACCACGGCTGGGCACATAGTATTGCTCATGCTTCCGATACGTTTGAAGCGCTTGTTCGTAATCCTAAACTGGAAACTTTATATTACGAAGAAATATTACAAACTTTATTAAACAAAGTTTGTGTCCATTCTATTTACTACAAATATGAAGAAGATGAACGTCTCGTTTATCCAATTGTCGCAATGCTACAAAATGGTCTAAAGGAAGACGTACTCATATTAGCCCTTCATGACTTAGTAGCCCAATTACCAGTCCAAAAACAAACACTACATATTAAATCGTACGAGTTTCTATATGGAAATATAAAATCTTTCTTACGTATCTTATTTTTCAGACTACGTACACTGTCTATATGTGAAGAAACTGAATGCGAAATTGAAAAATTGCTACAAGAGCTTCCAAAATATTATTAAAAAAAGAAGGCCACTTAGAAAGTGCCTTCTTCTATTTCACTAATATTTAATTGAAATTTCACGATCCAAACTGAGAAAAGGTGGACAAGAAGCGCAAATGCCATACATGCTCCGCTTAAAAAAGTTAGTATAGGATGCGAATACACGTGCCCTAATCCATAGGATATTGCCACGAAAAACATTGTTATGTAAATATAAATTGCTCCATGTATTTGCCTCATATTAACCTCCTTTTCATATAGTATAACATAAATTTTCTGATTATTCACATTAATAGACTGTAATTAATATTTCTCAACTGTTACACCTCTAACAGCAGCCTTAATATATAGTGCTCCTTGTAAACTTTGTAAATCCTCTGTTTTATCTGTTACAACTACACCGTATATCGCTAATTCTTTTGCTTCGAAGTTTTTTATCTCATTATAGTTTTCCCTAAAATATTTTTGATATCCCCCTTTATTTTCACTTAAAGATATCTAAATACAACTTTCCTTTAAATTTTTTTCAAAATAAAAAGCACATCCATTTTGATGTGCTTCTCTCAAAAATACTATTCTATTATTTCATCGCGTCCTTCACAATATCCTGAATCATAACAACTTCTGTTTTCATATCAACAGAGGGTGCTTCTTCATCAATACATTCATACCAAAACGCTAAGTGCTTTTTATCAATTTCATGATGAGAATTTTCGACAGGAGCTCCATCTTCTCCTTGCACAGAATACCAATATAAGTACTCTTCTCCATCTCTTATTTCCCGGAAAATTGTCTCTACATACATCTTTTCGTCGTTTAATGTCAAAAGCACTTCTTTCATATTGTCATTCAGAAGCTGCATCCATTTATCTACTCGCTGACTTTTACCCGGCTTCACTTTAAATCTCGTTAGTTCTACATTCATTTTCATTCCCCCGTTTTCTTACGTACAAATAAACTATATTCTACTGGATGATGAAAACTTAATTTACTAGCTAATTTTTGCGAGGGAATATTGTCTACATAACAATCCCAGCACGGTGTAATATTATTTTGTATGCAATGTTTAATGAACCGTGTTGCAACAGCTTGGGCTAATCCTTTCCCTTGATATGCTTTATGCGTCGCAATATCAATTTCAGCAAATCCATTCCCGCTAAATATCGAAACACATTCCGCTACAATTATCCCATCTTGTTCTATACAAAATCCAAAACCATCATTCAAAAACGCTTCAATTGACCCCCAATATTCTTTATAATATTCCTCTGTAAATTCATTGCTTCGTTCTATATTTCTTCTATCAATACGCTTCACTTCATATGTATTTTTGTTACAATCTCGTTCTCTCTCTTCAAAGGTTACTCTTTGAAATTTCATTCGCGGGATGTTCCGAAGTGCATGACTAAAACACCCTTCAATCATCATTTCCCATTCTTCGCTAGAAGTGAAGAGTGTAAATCGTTTTTCTGTTTTTTCAATGGCTGTTTTTATATACGAAAATAAATCTTCGTTATAACTTTCATTTTGCGTATTACCAAATAAATAATAAATGCCGTTAGCTGTAATAATTAGTCCTGCTGTTAACTCCTCGTTTGCAAAAACCTCACCATCTATCATTTGATCACATACCGCATAAGCAAAAGTCGTGGTTCTTGTATCACTTTCTAAAATCGAAAGTACTTGTCTATACTCAGCTACAGATAATTCCCTCATACTTGCTCCACTTTAATCGTATCAGCCTCTATATTTTCAAAACAAAGATTTACCGTTCTCTTTAATGCTCTCGTTCTATGAATCTTGCATGCTGGAATTAAAATAGAATCATTTGGCTTTAATACCGCTGTTTCTCCATCTTCAAAATCAATAAGTAATTCTCCCTCTAACACAATAAATAATTCATCCGAATTAGAATGATAGTGCCAATCATATTCACCAGTAAATACGGCGATTCGTAAGCAATGATTATTTATATTTGAGACAACAAAGTTTTTGTGTTGATCTTGAATATCCTTTGTTAATTCTATTAAGTTCACAGTTTCCATCTTTCGTCTCATCCTTTCATTAGTCGTTCTTCTGAAAAACTAACTTAGTCGCCACCACCTCCGCAGTCACCTCCACTATCACCTGAGCTGCTACAATCATTGCTACTATAGTCACCAAATCCACTTGATGAGCTTGAAGCGTACGAAGATTTTTTGCTCCTTTTTCTTTGCTTATCTTTCTTACTTTCATGACTAGGCCATACTGTATCAAAAAATATAAAGAATAAGACTAATTCTATTGCAACAAGGAGAAATTCTAAAATACTCTCAATAATATTAGGAGTTATCTCAAAACTGTAAAACACTCCAAATGAATACATACACAAAATTACATACAGAGCCATACAAATATACCGAAATGTTTTCTCTATCATAATGACTACTTTTTGTGAAAAAGGTATGTTCTGTTCCTGTTTTTTCTTTATATATTTTTGTCTTTTAGCTTGTTTTTGTTTCCTCTTTTTGCTCCCCATCCAATTCCCTCTTTCGACTTCTATTTTTCATTTAATTCCAAATTATCACAAAAAATAACATTATAACAAGCTATATTTCACGTAAAGTTTTGTTTACTTTTTGTAAAGTTTCATTTACTTATTACCTAAAAATGGATATAATTAATGTAACAAATTTACAAAAAGGAGACTTTGTATATTTGATTAAAAATAAGGTAAAACAATTCCGCGTCGTTAGAGACATCACCCAAGAACAATTAGCTTCCTCTGTTCAAATCACTAGACAATCCCTCATCGCTATCGAGAAGAATAAATACAACCCAAGTTTAGAATTAGCATTGAAATTATGTGAGTTTTTCAACTGTAAAGTAGAAGATTTATTTCAATTAGATAAAACTGGGGAGGAAAAAGAATGAAAAATACTTTTAATCAAAAGTTCATTTCACATTTTACTTTTTTAGTGTTAGGATCATCTTTACTTTATTTCAATAGTAATGACGAAGAAAAGATTAGTTCTGTCCTTCTATTCGTTGGCGTATACATACTCTTAGATTTAATACTATTAGTAGTGAAAAAAATATTCTTTAAGAAAAAAAAGAGCGTTTCCGAGAAATATCCATTACCTGAGATGGATGAAAGAATCGAGAAGATGAGTTTAAAACTTATGGCACAAATTTTCGGTCTCTCTCATTTAATCGGCTCTGCGATACTATTTATTTTATATATCACTGACAAAAATTCGATGATACGAGTTGAGTATGCCTTATATTACTTGTTCGGCATTCTTTTCTTTACAATGATGTTCGGATTGAGAATTGTAAAGAAACTAGACAATTAATTTAAATAAAAAGCCCCTCCTTACGAAAGGAGGGGCTTACATGTATTTCTATTATGATAAAGCAGGAGCTTTTTCAAGTAGCTCTTTTGCATCAGCGTATTGTAAACCATGAGCTTCTGCAACTGCTTCGAATGTTACATATCCATCTAATGTGTTAATACCTTTTAGTAATGCAGTGTTGCCTAGGCAAGCATCTTTATAGCCTTTGTTCGCAATTTGTACTGCATATGGTACTGTTACATTTGTTAATGCAAGAGTTGATGTACGTGGAACCGCACCTGGCATATTAGCAACTGCATAATGAACAACGCCATGTTTTTCGTAAGTTGGGTTGTCATGAGTTGTAATACGGTCAGTTGTTTCGAAAATACCACCTTGGTCAATCGCGATATCTACAACGACAGAACCTGGTTCCATTGATTGAATCATTTCTTCTGTTACAAGTTTTGGCGCTTTTGCACCTGGAATTAATACCGCACCAATAACAAGGTCAGATTCTTTTACAGCTTCTGCGATGTTATATGGATTAGACATTAATGTTTTTACTTGGTTACCGAAAATGTCGTCTAGTTGACGAAGACGTTCTGCACTTAAGTCGATGATTGTTACATCTGCACCTAAACCTACTGCAATCTTCGCTGCGTTTGTACCAGCTTGACCACCGCCGATAATTGTTACTTTTCCGCGTTTTACCCCTGGAACGCCTGCAAGTAAAATACCTTTACCACCTTTGTTTTTCTCAAGGAATTGTGCACCGATTTGTGCAGACATACGACCAGCTACTTCACTCATAGGTGCAAGTAATGGTAATGAACGATTGTCTAATTGTACTGTTTCGTATGCAATTGATACAACTTTGTTATCAATTAATGCTTTCGTTAATTCTGGTTCTGGAGCTAAGTGTAAGTATGTGAATAAAATTAAACCTTCACGGAAATAGCCGTATTCACTTGCTACTGGCTCTTTTACCTTCATAACCATATCTTGATTCCATGCTTCTTCAGCAGTTTCAACAAGTTTTGCACCAGCTTGTACGTATTCTTCATCCGTAAAGCCAGATCCTAAACCTGCTCCTTTTTGAACAAAAATTTCATGACCATTTTGTACTAAATGTACTGCTCCCGCTGGCGTCATTGCCACGCGGTTTTCATTGTTTTTAATTTCTGTTGGAATACCGATACGCATTATTAGTTCCCCCTTGAGTTATGAAATGACCCCTGAATCATTTTTTAAAGCGCTTTCTACGCTCTTATATTTTAACATAATATCTCAATATTTGACAAAAAATAATACAAGTTTTCCGATAGATTTAATCTTACATTAAAGGACAGTATTATCCGCACCTATCAGCACAAAGGATAAACTGTCCAATTATTCGAAACTTCACTTCACTTTATTTTACTCTATCGATGTCTATGAATAACATCAACTGCACCCGTTACTTCAATAATTGTGCCGGTAATCATATCGGAATCGTCCTCACATAAAAACGAAATCGTTCTTGCGATATCTTCGCCTGTTCCAGATCTACCAATTGGTGTGTTATGTTCTTTCAACTGACGTGCTTCCTGAATTGTTGCTTCTTTCATTTCACCAATAATATCACCAGGACATACCATGTTTGCAGTAATACCATACTCTGCTTCTTCGTAAGCAACTGTTTTCGTTAATGAAACAAGTCCTACTTTCGCTGCTGCAAAAGCTGAACGATAAATCCATCCCGGTGCGCTATCTGCCCCTTGGAATCCGTAATTAATAATACGGCCAAAGTTCTGTTTTCTCATAACTGGAACGACAAGTTTCAACAAATGAAACACCGCTGTTAAATTACCCTGAATCATTTCATTCCATTCGTCTTCTTCATAATCGACTAACTTTTTTCGTTCAAATACATATGGACCAGCATTATTAATTAAAAAGTCAATTTTGCCAAAACGGCTTATCGCTTCTTCTACTATTTTATGTAAATCTTCCTTTTTCGTGACATCCGCTTGCACGAATTGTAGACGCTCTTCCATATTTTTATATGTTTCTTTCATCGTTTCCATAGCTGCTATATCGCTATGATATGTTACTGTTACTGAATATCCTTTAGCCAATAACTTTTCTGTTACTTGCTTTCCTAAACCTTTCGTACCGGCTGTAATGAGCGCGTGTCTCACAAACATGCCTCCTTTTAAATTGCTATACTTCATATGTAACAAGTTCTCGCACCAATTACAACTAAAATGAATCAAAACAGAGTTTTCGAAATTCTGTAACGTTTCCGACAAGCACATTACCAAAATTTGTTTTATAATAAAGTTGTAAACGGTAATAAAAATGATTGGGAGGAATTTACTATGAATAATACATATACAAATATTTTAATCGCGGTGGATGGTTCTAAAGAAGCAGAAAGAGCCTTTAAAAAAGCAATTCAAGTCGCAAAACGAAACAACGCAACATTAACAATTGCTCATATCGTTGATGTAAAAGCATACTCAGCAGTAGAAGCTTATAGCCGTGCAATTGCTGAACGTGCAAATCTATTTGCAGAAGACTTATTAGAAGACTACAAAAAAACTGCGCTTGAAGCTGGCCTTGAAAAAATTGAAACTGTATTAGAATTCGGTAATCCTAAATCTAAAATTTCAAAAGAAATCGCTCCAAACCATAAAGTAGATTTAATTATGTGTGGTGCAACTGGTTTAAATGCTGTTGAGCGTTTCCTAATTGGTAGCGTCTCTGAACATATTATTCGCTATGCGAAATGCGATGTCCTTGTTGTTCGTGGTGATGAAGAGCAAGGTGAGCTTTAATTTATAAATAAAAACACCAAGTCCACATGGGCTTGGTGTTTTTTATTTCACATATTTTACTATAAATACAAGACAAGCCACAATAACAACAGTAATTGCTAATACATAAGGCGGAAGAAATTTTAAGGACCACAGTGCCATCATGATCGTAGCTACCGTTAAATAAGATTGCTTTGCATCTTCTGTCATTTTTTTACGAAATAAGAAAACATACAAATAGCCAATTGGCGGCGTAATAAAGCAAAGAACATATATGATTTTTGATTTCAAATACCATTTTTGTTCCCCGAGCTTCTTTATGTCTTCTTCTATTCTCTTATGCTCTTGTTCTCTCGTTTCTCCTACAAGCGGATCTTCCTCTTCTCCTCGCTTTTCTTTCATATAAGGAAGAAAGTGCATGAAAAAATAGTATGCAAATACGAACGCTCCAAATCCAATATTTAATCTTTCTAATGGAATATGTTCACTAAAAAAAGCAGCAATAAGCACTAAAGATAAACAGTACGTCATCATCCAAAATGAACGTTTTCTCTTTTTTCGTTCCATTTCTTTTTTATCTTGTACATGTTTTCTTTTCGAAAGCCATATCGAAATACAGCAATCTACTACAAATAGAATAAAGATAAATATCCCGATGTGTACTATTTCTACATCCTCAAATGAAAAGATATTTGGGAATGCAACGTGTAATACAATTAGCGTGTACAAAATTAACCGATACGATAAACTTAACTAAATCTATACAATTCAATCAAATTTACACAAGTTAGTGCTCCATCGTGTTCTCGCAGCCCCAAAGGGACGAGGGGTATAACACTCCACACGAGGCAATATCGTTACCTCCTATTATCAAGCATTTATTTTACCCATCTTGATAAATTTATCGCAGCATTTATATCCCTATCGTGATGGCTATTGCACCCAACACAGTCCCATTCACGAATCTTTAAACTCCACTGTCCTTCTGGTTGAACTGAATGGTCGTATTTAACTCCGCAACATGAACAAATCTTGCTTGAAGCGAACCATTTATCAGCTTTTACATACTCAATGCCGTACTTCTCACACTTGTATGATAAACATTGAAAGAAGAAGTTTAATTTTTGAAATGAAAATGCTTTCGATAGTCTTTTGTTTTTTAACAGGTTTGAGATAGATAAGTCTTCCACAACCATCCTCATTGGTTTTCACCAATTTAGCTGTTGCTTGATGGATATGGTTATTTCGGATATTCGTAATTTTCCTAGATAACCGCAGGTGCTCAGCTTTCGCTTTTTCATATCCAGCAGATTGAATTTTTACACCTTTTTTAAATCTCCTAGACATATCTCTTTGCGCTGACTTTTTCCTTTTCAAAAGTTTTTTAACCTTAGCATCTTTGTTTATATTTCGTTCTTTCATACCATTAGAAGCTACAAACAGCTCTTTTAAACCAAAACCCACACCAATCGACTCATCGGTTAATTCTTGTGCTTCAAAGTCTTCTTGGAACCCTACACTAATCCACCAGTGATGACCATCAAAGGTAACTCTTGGATTGGATGTTTTTTTGTTTCTTGGTAGTTGTTGGCTTGTTTTCACTTCCCCAATGGACTGAATATGAACTACTTTCTTTCCTATAATCAGTCTTTCATAATTGGCATAAAATCCTTGGATTAAATCTTTTTTGGATTTATAAGAAGTGTGATAACCATTTTTGTACTTTTTGAACGAATGTTTTCTCGCCGTATCAAAATCTTTTGAGGCCTGTCTGGGAACTTGTGCATTGATGTATTTTAACCACTCATATCTCTTTCGCTTCTTGATCTTTGTAAATCGTTTCTGTAAAGCTAACTGTGAAACAGATTTTCCAAATAGCTTATAGTATCTATCACTCATTCTTTTACAATAGTTATAAGCGAATCTTGCAGCGCCAGCATGGTCTCTAAGCACTTTTTCTTGTTCAGGCGTCGGAATTAGTCTGACTTTCTTCGCCAATATCATCAGAATGTAACTCCTTTAATGAAAGATTTGTTCTTCTGAATCGTAGCGTGTTCCACCAGCATTCTCCTTAGACTACTCGGATGCAAACCTGTTAATTCTGATACTTGACTAACTCGTGAAAATTTCATTATTATTCTCACCTCATTGCATTTATCATCATGCATAGGTTCGGTAGATTCAATGAGACTTGATAGATTTAATTAAATTTATCTCGTTCAACTAAGGGCGCAATTCCTTAGCCAGTTCTCTTATGAACTTCTCATGTTTTCACATGAGCGCAGACTATATGTTTATCTACTTAAAGATAGAGGATTTTTCCACCACCATAGGCTTGTGATGTACTCTCGTCAGTTATACGAGATAGTCGTTGAACGTTCATCTTATCCATTTTGACTTAGATGATTCGAGGCGGAAGACCCATTGTTCTAATGTTTAGGATTTAACCTTGCATCATCTGATTGATTTTTTCTGCTTTCGCGACATTCACGCTCGCTATTTCTAGCCACGTTGTAGTTCAATCAGCTTTAGGGATTGCCCGCAGTTAACCCTCACTACTAGCCAATTACTTGACTAGCAGGGCTTACTGATATATTTAATTAACTTTCGTTATAATTGGTTAAATAAATCGTAACAGTTAGTTACCCTACAAAATAAATACGTCTCATTTTCCATCCCTTTCTTATTTCCTAACTTTAGGTTAACATACATTTTTTAGAAATAGACGGACAAAATATATATGTTTAAAAAAGGAGGATGCTACATGGATGATTCTGAACGTATTATTTTAGATGTGAATGGGAAAGAACTCGAAATGCTAGATATGATTCGTACTCATTTTAAAGAGAAACACGGCGTGGAACTAAGTAATGGTGCATTGCTGCGAGATTTGATGGATATTGAGTATATTCGAATTACGGAAGATCGACATAAGTATGATTAATTTGGGGCTATAAAAAAAAGAAGGTAAGCTTATCTCCATCAAGATTAGCGTACCTTCTTTCCTATCAATTAACTTCCTACAAACTCTCCAACTAATCCTTTCGCCTTCTCCAAAGCTTTTTCAATTTGCTCAAATCCAGTCCCGCCAGCACTGTTACGACGCTTTACAGCTGCATACGGCGAAAGAACTTCATACAAATCTTCTTCAAATAACGAGCTCATTTCTTTATACGTTTCAAGTGGTACATCTAATAAATAAATTCCTTTTTGTGTGCAGTATAGCACTAACTTCCCAACAATTTCATGCGCTTGACGGAATGGTAGTCCTTTACTTGCTAAGTAGTCAGCAATTTCTGTTGCGTTAGAGAAATCTTGCGTTACAGCTTGCCCCATCTTTTCTTTGTTGACAGTCATCGTCTCTAACATGCCTGCCATAATATGAAGGCAGCCTTCTACTGTTTTTACTGTATCAAACATTCCTTCTTTGTCTTCTTGCAAGTCTTTATTGTAAGCGAGCGGTAATCCTTTCATTACTGTAAGTAAACTAAATAAATTACCGTACACTCTGCCTGTTTTACCACGAATAAGTTCCGCCATATCTGGATTTTTCTTTTGTGGCATAATACTGCTTCCCGTTGCGTATTGATCGCTCATTTCAATAAATTGAAACTCTTGGCTACTCCATAAAATAAGTTCTTCGCAAAAGCGTGATAAGTGCATCATGAGCATGGATGAGTTACTTAGGAACTCCAGTATGAAATCACGATCGCTTACTGCATCTAAACTATTTTCATAGATTCCATTAAATCCAAGAAGCTCCGCACTATATTCTCGGTCAATCGGGAATGTTGTACCAGCTAACGCCCCTGCTCCTAATGGCGACACGTTAATACGCTTTAACGAATCTTCATAACGATTCACATCACGCTCTAACATCCAAAAATAAGCGAGAATATGATGAGCAAATGAAATTGGCTGGGCACGCTGCAAATGCGTATAGCCAGGCATAATGGTTTCAATGTTATTTTCTGCTTGATGAACAAGAACCGTTTGCAATTGTTTTGTAGCTTTTATAATATGTTCTACTTTTTCTTTTAAATATAAATGCATATCAGTCGCTACTTGATCATTACGGCTTCGACCTGTATGAAGTTTCCCTCCTACTTCGCCGATTTGTTCAATTAACATTTTTTCAATGTTTAAGTGAATATCTTCAGCTTCAACTGAAAAATGCAATTTATTTTGTTTCGCTTCTTTTAATAAATACTGAAGCCCTACCTTTATTTTCTCTGCTTCTTCTTTCGTAACGATGCCTTGCTTTGCTAGCATCGTTACGTGTGCAATACTACCCTTTATATCTTGATTTACTAATTGTTGATCGAAGGAGATAGATGCTCCAAACTCTTCAACCCACGCTTCCGCTTCTTCTGTAAAACGTCCGCCCCAAAGTTTGCTCACGCTTCCACCTTCTTTTGATTCACTTGGCTGTATACTTTCGTCGGTAAACCGAATAATGAGATGAATCCAACTGCTGCATCATGATTAAATTCATCCTGGGCAGTATATGTTGCAAGCTTTTCATCGTATAAAGAGTACTCAGATTTACGTCCTTCTACAATCGCATGGCCTTTAAATAATTTCACACGCACTGTACCTGTTACATTCTTTTGCGTTTCTTGTAAGAAAGCATTCAGCGCTTGTTTTAAAGGAGAGAACCATAAACCGTTATAAATAAGTTCTGTTATTTTCTGCTCAATCATCGGTTTAAAATGCGCTACTTCTTTTACGAGTGTTAAATCTTCCAGTTCCTTGTGCGCCGTAATTAATGTCATTGCTGCTGGGCATTCGTATACTTCACGCGATTTTATACCAACAAGGCGATTTTCTACGTGATCGATACGTCCAACGCCATGTTTTCCAGCAAGCGCATTTAACGTTTTAATTAATTCTGAAAGTGGATATGCAGTGCCATTTAAAGTAGTTGGTACGCCTGCTTCAAACCCGATTTCTACAAATTCTGGTTTATTCGGTGTATCTTCTAATGCCAATGTCATCTCATATGCATCTTCTGGCGGCGCTGCCCATGGATCTTCTAAAATTCCACATTCATTACTGCGTCCCCATAAATTTTGATCGATCGAGAACGGGCTATCTAAATTAATCGGAATCGGTACGTCGTTTTCTTTTGCATAGGCAATTTCTTCTTCACGTGACCATTTCCATTCACGTACAGGTGCAATTACTTCTAAGTAAGGATTTAACGCTTGAATAGAAACTTCAAAACGAACTTGATCATTCCCTTTCCCTGTACATCCGTGTGCAACTGCAGTCGCTCCTTCTTGTTCTGCGATTTCTACTAATTTTTTCGCAATAAGCGGACGAGATAATGCAGAGACAAGAGGATATTTCCCTTCGTATAACGTGTGTGCTTGCATCGCCATCAATGCATATTCATTTGCAAATTCTTCTTGAACATCAATCATATATGATTTAATTGCACCTACTGAAAGTGCCTTTTCTTTTACAAATGCTAAGTCTTTACCTTCCCCTAAGTCTAAACAAAGCGCGATAATATCATAATTCTTCTCTTGTAACCATTTAATTGCGACGGAAGTATCAAGACCTCCGGAATATGCTAATACAACTTTTTTCTTCTCCATTTTGCATCCCCCTAAAGAATAAATATTCATTTTCTTTTATAATAATTCACACTTTAACACCTTTTACAAAATGTATCAAGAGTCATTTTCAAATTTTTTCAAACAATTTCGTCGAACTTCTTTCTGTTTTTATGTACAATATAAGCAGGAAAACGGGGGTGAACTTATGGAAAAGTATTTCTTATACAATGAACATCTAGGAATTGAAATTCCACATTTACAAGAAGACTGGGAAGATATCCCCGAAAAAATGCAACATGCGATTTTATTAAAATGGGAACAAATTCGCGGGAGAATCCCTGATCGTATAAAAGAACTGGAACACTATATAAATGCAAAGCAACATCATTTAAATAACGAAGAAGACTTCGAAATTTCTTGCAAACTTAATTCAGAAATTGCCGATTTCGCTTCCATTATTAATGACCTTTGGCTTTGGTATCGACTCACTCAAAATGTATCTGAGGGAAAAGCACACCAATGAAAAAAGCATGCCCCTCAATTACTTTGGGTCATGCTTTTTTGTCGTAACACGATTTACAATATATCTCTTGTGCTGTTTTTGCCAAACATACATCAAATGGACCTACCAACAGATTTCTCTCCTTAGGCAGTTTCACAAAAGCAACTAGCTCTTCTTCATATTGAATCTTTTTCTGACATGAAACGCATGTTAATTCTTTTCTTTTGAACATGTCTTTTAGCATACCTTCAATCTCTCCTTTATCTATCTATATTAATATATTCTCATAATAGTTAAGACTTGTAAAAAAATGACACATTCTGAATTGAATCATTCATATACTATGTGCAAAAGGAGGTCTAAAGCTTATGCGCGCTTTCATTATTATCGCTTTAACTTTTTTAAGTGTGATTAGCTGGGATGCGTTTTTTAAAGATAAAAGTGATGAAAAGAATACAACTGAATAAAACTCATTTTTTCTTACTTATTGGACAAACCGTTAAAAACTGTCCAATTCCGCAAAATAACTTAGGCTTTTCTACAAAAATATTTAAACATAACAATTTTTGTAGATTCCCTCCGTTTATTGTCGGTTTCCATCCGCATACATTTTTTGAAAGTATGATATAATAATATAAATCTTGAAGGAAGGGATTTTGATATCATGATCGCTCGAAGGAGCATGTGGCATCGTATTGACGAATCATACACGTAGCGTATTTTTCAGCTTAGATACTTTAGTCTAGCGAAAAAAATACGAGAGTGGGGAAATTATGATTGCCCGAAGGATAATTTGGCAAAAAAAAGACTCTTCTTACACATAGCGTTTTGTTTAGGACTTAATTGTTACTAACTAAACAAAACAAAGAAGAGCAGGATTGCTAAATGAAGAATCCTACTCCACGTTTTGTTTAGTCGTTTTTAAGACTTAAACTAAAACGAAGGTAGGGAGAATTGATGGACGAGAGGATTATTCGTTATTTCTTCAGCGACATATAGCGTAGTTAGTTTTTTCGTAAACTAACTGAAAGCTACATGTGAGCTCGTAGTTAGTTTACAACACAAAAAGGACTACTAACTACGGAAAGAAGGAATAACGATGAGGAACATCCAAAGTCGACAAATTATTAAAGAAGTTTTTATGGTTTTAATCGGTTCATTTATTTTAGCAGCAGCGCTATATCACATTCACTTCCAAAACCACTTAACAGAAGGTGGCTTTGTAGGTATTGCACTATTCATCCAAAATTTTTATGATATTTCACCATCTATTTCAACTGTAATCATGGATATCCCAATTATTTTACTGTGTGCTTCATTTTTAGGTAGAAAAATGGTTGGTTATTCATTCCTAGGTTCCATTTCATTCGGAGTATTTTATTCTCTTATGGAAAATTATTCTCCATTTACGGTAGATTTATCAAATAATTTATTTGTAGCTGCAATAGTTGGCGGTGCGTTAGCTGGTATTGGACTCGGTTTTATATTGCGATTTGGCGGTGCAACCGGTGGAGACGATATTTTAACAATTGTAATAAGTAAACGAACTCGCTTTACAATTGGGCAAATTTTCTTCGTCTTTGACGCGATTGTTCTTGCGCTTTCATTATATTATTTAAATTGGACAGAAATTGCTTTCACTATTCTTTCGATTGCTGTACAGGCAAAAACATTGGATTTAATTTATTATCCAAAAGCAGAAAAAACAGCAGAAAAGCAACCAGTATCTGTTCCAATGCCAAAAAAACATGCAACAAATTAAAAAGCGAAAGGCTTCGGCCTCTCGCTTTTTTTTACGCTCTCTTTTCTTTTTCAACTATGTGGCGCACTTGATAAAATCTATTGGCAAATTCAGTAACGTTTCTTGTTAAACGATAATTCACTGTAGATCCAATTGCCATCCCAATTACCGGAATACCTTGGAATAATTTACGACGAAGAGCATAAATCGAAAATGTTTTCAAAATTTGTTTTAACACAACTTCAGTAGAAGCTGGTTGTAACACTGCTTCATCTCCTTCATAGAAGAATGAATCTTCTTGCTCTAGCTCTTGCAATAAATTGTACCATGCGTATTGCTGAAGTCTTCCTGGTAGTAATGACGCATGAAATACCTTTAATGCAAGCATCATTTCATAAGGCTTGTTCACATCATGCCCAAATGACGTTGCAATAAGTTGGACAGCCTTCACATTTAATGCGATCATAACCGGAAAATCAGCCGTTAATAATAATAAACCTCCAGCACCCGTTGCTCCGCCTTGCACGAATGAATATAGGCGATGACGTGCTGTTTGCTGCTCTGCTATGTATGTTAATTGATCAATAGATAATGCTTTCAAATCTTCTAGTTGCTCAATCGATTCATCAAATAATCTCGATGTTCCTAAAATACGATTACGCGCATCTAACTGTGATTGTGAACTTTGGATCAATGCATGCAAATGAAAGAGCCATCCATCTGCTTTCGTAAAGAAATCTTTTCGTTTTTTCTCAGGCAATTTTGCAATTGTATTATGTACCCATTTATCAAACATTTTTTGAAAATCAGTCGCCTCTTGCTCAACTAATTGCAATTCCCATTCTTTTATATTGTCTAAAATGGCTTGTTCTCGCTTCGATCGCATCGTAACAACCACCTCGTTCGATTTTTTTCTATTGTAACATATTTCCGCTTATTCTTTGCAAATTTGCTTGTCTATCTTCATTCACATACCATTTTTTAATGACATAAAATATTAACAAAAAGGATGAGATGAATCACATGAATCTATCCAATATAAAAAAAGAATATAATGCCGTATTCAGCTTAGGACAAAACTGTTGGCCTGCTTGGGCGTTATATCAATTCGGATTATCACCATTTTTTGGCGTTATTGATTTTATGTTAAGCCCTTCATTAGAAAAAGTGAACTTATTATTACAAAATCGATTTGACCGTTTTTTACATTTCGAAAACTTATCCTTCATCTCATTTTGGGATGATGCTGCCAAATTAAGACTAAGGGACAACCTATATGAAATCGACTCCTGTCACGATTTTAAAACAGATGTAAACACACCAACTTCTTGGCCTTCTTATTCAGAAATCAAGCTAAATTATGAGCATCGAATTACTCGTTTTCTAACTACAATTGAAATAGAAAAATCCATATTGTTTATTCGGACTGGAGGAACATACGAAGAAGCACGATCTCTGGAACAAATTTTATCTCAACTAGTCAAACATAAATTCTCCGTCCTATTACTGATTCCTGCGGATGTAACAACTGTCACCCAAGAAGATTGGGGATTACAAAATATTTGCGTTATAAAATGCCCTATTATGGATGTATACCAATACAATGAAGGATTTTGGAATGACTTATTTGATGGGATCTCAATTAGACCGCACGCTTAAATACACGACACTTTTTATCAAGCAATACATTATAATCATCCTTATACAAAATAAATAAGGAGTGATTCTATATGTATCCACGTGCAAAAGCATTCGGTCTTGCCACACATCACGGTCGCCTTCTCGTACAAGAATATCATACAGGCGATGAAACGTATTACCGACCTCTTGGCGGCTCAATTGAACTTGGCGAACAATCAGCACATACCGTTATCCGTGAATTTAAAGAAGAGCTTCATACAGAAGTGGAAATCACCAATTATTTAGGCTGCTTAGAAAACATCTTTCAGCTAGATGAGGAAATTGGTCATGAAATCATTCAGCTATATTCTTTATGCTTATTAGACACATCACTATATGAAATGGAAAAAATAAATATACAAGATGAGCAAACAGTATCGTATGCGAAATGGATTCCCTTTACAGCATTCATTCAAAAAGAGAAAGCACTATATCCAGATGGAATTTTGAAATATCTCCAACAGAAAAAAGACGAAATCCTATAGGATCTCGTCTTTCTTTTCATATAGTATATTAACCAATATCTCCAAGACGTAGTACGTCACGAGCGATCATAACTTCTTCGTCAGTTGGAATTACGATAATTTTTACTGGAGAGTGTGGGAAGCTGATGAATGCTTCTTCACCAAATACGTTATTACGTTTTACGTCGAAGTATACGCCCATGTACTCAAGGCCTTCTAATACGCGCTCACGAATAATTGCACTGTTTTCCCCTACACCAGCTGTGAAGATGATTGCGTCTACACCTTTCATACGAGCAGTGTAAGAACCGATGTATTTGTGGATACGGCTTACGAATACATCAAGTGCTACTTTCGCACGGTGGTCGCCTTCTTCTTCTTTCGCAATAATGTCACGTAGGTCACTAGAGTAACCAGTAAGACCTAACATACCACTCTTCTTGTTTAATACATTAACTACTTCTTCTACTGTTTGGCCTGTTTTTTCCATGATGTATGGAATTAACGCAGGGTCAAGATTACCAGAACGTGTACCCATTGTTACACCAGCAAGTGGAGTGAAGCCCATAGAAGTATCGATAGATTTACCGCCTTCTACTGCTGCGATACTTGCACCGTTGCCTAAGTGACAAGAAAGTAAGCTTAAGCTTTCAAGTGGACGACCTAATAGTTCAGCCGCACGCTCAGTTACGTATTTATGAGAAGTTCCGTGGAAACCGTATTTACGGATGCCGAATTTTTCATAGTACTCATATGGTAAGCTGTATAGGAATGCAGATTCCGGCATTGTTTGGTGGAATGCTGTATCGAATACTGCTACTGCTGGTACGTTTGGTAATACTTCTTGGAATGCTTTAATACCAACAATGTTTGCTGGGTTATGAAGTGGTGCTAAATCGCTTAATTCTTCGATATCAGCTAATACTTCATCAGTAATTAAAACAGAGTCAGCAAATTTTTCGCCGCCGTGAACAACACGGTGACCGATACCGCCAATCTCGTCTAGAGATTTAACGATTCCGTTTTCAGTTAATTTTTTAAGAAGCATATTAACTGCTACTGCGTGATCTGGAATGTTTGTAATTTCTTTTTGTTTTTCGCCATCTACAGTAATAGTGAAGATACTATCTTCTAAACCGATACGTTCTACTAAACCTTTTGTTAATACTGTTTCACTTGGCATTTCAAATAATTGGAATTTTAAGGAAGAGCTTCCTGCGTTAATCGCGATGATTTTTGACATCTAGTCTTTCGCCCCTTTTTCTCTTGGTAGTTGTGTGGATGTTTCCACAAACCGCTCGATTTTATCTAATTAAATTTACTAAATATGAAAACGTTTCATCATTAGCAAATTTTATACTCACGATTTTAATTTAAACATCGTACGACATATATTTCAAGTGAAAAAATTGTAACACCAAGAAAAAAAATATATTACAGATTTCAAAAAAATTCAGTTAAATCTTGTATATATTTAAAAATATGACATATCATATAAAACTGTACTACATGAATTACTAACCCTGTTACATATACCTAGCCTTATTTATGCGTTGCAAACCAAGTATTTAATCGGTCCATAATGTTCTCCATCGCCTTCATGTTGGAGAATTTAGGTAACTCCACTAATAACGCCTGTTTTGGCATCGTTACACTAGGGCCTTTCTTTTGGAGAACAAATATACTTTTTGCATTTTTCTCGTTTTTAAACATGGAAACAGGTAGTTGCAATAGTCCTTGAATAAAACATGTTTCTTTAATAAATGCATGTAATTTTGGTGCTTGATCACTTTCAAAAATGAAGTTTGGTACTAAGAAGAATAAGTATCCGCCTTCTTTCGTATGTTTCACACTTTGTTCAATAAATAAGTGATGTGCATACGACATTCCTTCATCTGCTTTTAACTTATATTCACTTGCACCGATCTCATTTGGATAATAACCAATCGGTAAGTCTGAAATAACTGCATCAACTGGATCGATATAAAGTGGCGCTAGTCCATCTTGATGGAAGAATTCGATTGCATGCTTTTGTAAATTCGCATTTACTAAAGCAAGTTTAATTAGCACTTCATCCACTTCTACACCAAATCCACTCATTGCTAGTTCTTCTTTGGCGCTATTAAATACAGTAGTCATTAAATTACCTGTTCCAATTGCAGGATCTAAAACAGTAATTTCGTTTTGCCCTTGCATAAATTTATGGAATAAGTAGCTCATGAACATACCAACTGCATCAGGCGTCATTTCGTGATTCGCTTGTACGCCTTCTTTCATTCCTTTTAGAATGGCTAACTGAAATGCTTTACGAATTTCTTCACCTTTATATGTTTCTTCATTAAACGTACTATATTCACGATTCAGCCTTTCAATTGCTGATTCGGATAATTCCTCTTGTAAAATCGCTCCTTCAAACAAGTTATCCCCTGTTTCTACAAGCGCCTCTAAATATGTTACATCTAATTCTTTACGTAAAACTACCGCAGAAGAATCAAAAATAGAAAATAATGTTTCCACTGTCTGACTCACGTACATTCCTCCTTTTCTCTTTTACACATAACTTATATCATACCACAAAGTGATTTTTTCCAAAAAGAAAAAGCGACCTCCTGTCAAGAGCTCCCCTTTTAATTATATATGATATAACGTTTTTTCTCATATATTGGTACCATTACGCAGCAATATATGAGAAAAAACGACCTCTTTATAAGAGGTCATTTTCTTCACATTACTTCGCAGATTTTGCTGCTTCTAATGCTGCTTCATAGTTTGGATGGCTTGTACCTTCATTTACGTATTCTACGTAAACTACTTTGTCATTGCTATCTACTACGAATACTGCACGAGCAAGTAAACGAAGTTCTTTCATTACTAAGCCGTAAGCTTCACCGAATGAAAGGTCGCGGTGGTCAGAAAGTGTAACAACATTTTCTAAACCGTTTGCTGCACACCAGCGTTTTTGAGCGAATGGTAAATCAGCGCTAATTGTTAATACTTTTGCGTTTTCAATACCTGCTGCATCTTGGTTAAAACGACGTGTTTGTGCATCACACACACCTGTGTCGATTGAAGGTACAACACTAATTAATTTTACTTCGCCTTTGTATGTTTCTAAACTTACTGGAGATAAGTCATTTGCTAATACTTGGAAGTTTGGCGCTTGATCGCCAACTTTAACTTCTGTTCCAACTAAAGTCATTGGATTACCTTTAAAAGTTACGTTTGCCACTTGAGAATCCTCCCTTATTTAAACAAAATATGTACAATGTAAATGATAGTTTGTCCCTATCGATAATGCAAATAAAATCGCTTTATTTACAAAAAAATTAAAGAAGCTAATCTATTGATCAGCTTCTTTGTTCGTTAAATTTGAAATTCAGGATCGTCTTCTTTTCGTTTATCCATCATTTCCTTCACTTTATCAACAGCTTGTGGCGCTAATTCAATTATTTTATCGATGACATGTGTTTGCTTATCTAAATGCAACACTTTTACACCTTCTCCATTTATAACAAGAAAAGCAACAGGATTGATAGAAACTCCTCCACCGCTTCCCCCGCCAAATGGATGACGGCCTGAATGTTCTACTTTACCAAATTCACTTCCACCAGCAGCAAATCCGAAACTAACTTTCGAAACAGTAAGAATTACACTTCCATCTGCCGCTTTAATTGGGTCACCAACAATTGTATTTACATCAGTCATTTGTTTTAAATGCTGCATTGCAGTTGTCATTAAACCTTGAATTGGATGGTCCATTCTATATCCCCCCCTATGCTTGAACAGATTTTTCTGTCGTACCAGATCTTTGTCTTCTCATAAACACGAGTAATTTCACCGCTGTTTTTATAGTACGGAATATACGAAAAGATGCCGTTAACTCACATCTTGATGCAAATCCTTTCCCTTGAAAAACAGGAGTAATTTCAAATTCTGGTACGTCGACAATATGCATATATTGTCCTACAACTCCAGCAGCCATTCCTTTTGTCCCCCATGCATATCCAGTGACAATTCCAGTACTAGCTGCGTCGCCTGCTCCTATTTGCGTATGCCATTTCCAACCATTGATTTTCACTCGTTTGAGAAAATCTTTAACAATAGTATGAACTTCTTGAAGCTTTTTTATCAGTTCCCCCATGCTATCAAGTTGTGCCATAATTTTATTATCTAGTCCGCCGTCCTCTTCAGCTTTTTCGATTTTTTGTCCTGTTTTCTTCTGCTGTTTTTCAATTCTTTCCAACACATCAAATGTATATCGAATCATCCATATTTTCACTTGAAGCAAACATTGCTTTTCCATTTCTGAATATAAAAATGTCACCTTAAGCTTTATTTTCGACAATAGTATAAACAAAATAAAAAGGAGAAGAATTATTATTCCAATTGCAAGCCACTTCATACGTATCATCCTTTCACTCCGTACCCATTATCGACAACTTTATTCATCATTAAACAGAGTTCCATAAGATTGAATATAAAAATTTTTCTAAAAATAAAAAGGTATTTTGACAATTTATATCGAAATATATTATTTGAACATATCATCAGGGAACGGACTCTAATGATATGTAGCACGAAAAACAGAAAATTTAACTGCAGTGGAGGGATACATAATGGCAGATCGTCGCAATTTATTTTTCTTTTATGGTGATGACAAAGCAACGCTCGTTGAAAAAATGAAACCAATCTATCGTATTTTAGAAGAGAATGGATTTACCATATTAGATCATCCAAAAAATGCAAACGCTATCGTCAGTGTTGGAGATGATGCAACTTTCTTACAAGCCGTTCGTAAAACTGGTTTTAGAGAAGATTGTTTATACGCAGGGATTTCTACGAAAGATGAAATTTCGTTCTACTGCGATTTCCACCTTGATCACATTGATACAGCCCTTCAAGAAATTACAAAAAATGAAATTGAAGTGCGAAAATATCCAACAATTCAGGTAGATGTAGATCACGGTACATCTTTCCATTGTTTAAATGAGTTCTCATTACGTTCTAGCATTATTAAAACATTCGTTGTAGATGTTCACGTTGATGATTTATATTTCGAAACATTTAGAGGTGACGGTTTAGTTGTTTCTACCCCAACAGGAAGTACAGCTTACAATAAATCATTGCACGGTGCAGTTGTTGATCCGCTCATCCCTTGCTTCCAAGTAAGTGAATTAGCATCTTTAAATAACAACACATACCGTACACTTGGTTCACCGTTCATTTTAAATCACGAACGTACATTAACTTTAAAACTAAGACCAGACGGTAACGATTATCCTGTTATCGGTATGGATAATGAAGCGCTCAGCATTAAACAAGTGGAAAAAGCTGTTGTACGCTTAAGCGATAAACAAATTAAAACAGTTAAACTAAAAAACAATTCTTTCTGGGAAAAAGTACAGAGAACGTTTTTATAGCATGAAAATAACCGCCGAATTATGGAATTCCATAATTCGGCGGTTATTTATTTCTCTCGCTATCAGTCACTATTCTTGTCATTTCTTGTCGGTAAGTCGATATAATTTAATAATCGCTGATATATTCCGGATTGTGGTCGATATATTCCAATAATCGCTGATATATTTCAAGTTGCGGTCGATATATTCCGAAAATCGCTGATATATTTTCACTCATCTTTTCTATAGACGATTCGGCCATCTATTACAGTCATTGCTGCTTGTACTTCTTTTATTTCTTCTGCTTCTATTTCAAAAATATTGCGGTCTACTATCGTAAAGTCTGCTTCATATCCTTTTGTAATCTGCCCTCGCTTCGCTTCTTTTCCGATTGCATAGGCACTCCCTGTTGTAAATAAAGAAACAGCCTCATATACCGTTAATCTTTCTTCTGGCATATAACATACGCCGTCAATAAAACTTCTACGTGTAACAGCGCTATATATGCCTAGAAATGGATTTACTTGTTCAATTGGAGCATCTGAGCCACCGTTACAGTGTAATCCTGCTTCCAGTAACGTCTTCCAAGCATACGCATAACGAAGACGATGCTCGCCTAGTTTTTCAATGACTGATGGAAAATCCGATGAAAGAAAGACTGGTTGTATATCAATAATGGCTTGCAAGTTTTTCATTCTTTCAATCAACTCTTCACGGGCAAGCTGACAATGAATAATGCGGTCACGCAATCTGTCTGCTGGTGGATATAGTTCAAGTGCATCAATAACATACTGGAGCGATAAATCACCGATTGTATGAATCGCAACTGGCATATGTAAGTCTCGTGCTTTTTTCACTAACTCTGCAAGCTCTTCACGCGAGAAGATTGCAACCCCATTTGTTTCCTTCGCATCTTCATATGGTTCACTTAATAAAGCTGTTCTTCCGCCAAAAGAGCCATCAGAAAAAATTTTCATCGCCCCAAATTCAATATAGTGTTCATTTTCATATTCTTTTCGCTCATGCGCTACTTCATGGTGAACGAGCAAATGCGCTTTAAATGGCATTTCTTTTATAACATGAGAAAACGCATTATGCGTTTTTCTAAAACCACCGTAATAATTTAAATCTTCCGTATGCCCACCAACGAGTCCATATTGCCAACAATCTTTAATCGCTGTTTGCAAAGCGCTTTGTAAGTAGACTTCATCAATTTCAGGCTGAACATGTTTTATTAATTCTTGTCCTTGTTCATATAAAAGCCCGGTTAACATATTGGATGAATCTCGGCCAATTCTTCCACCCTTCGGATCTTTTGTCGCTTCTGTTATGTTCGCTTCTTGCAGTATGTATGAATTCACCCATGTGACGTGGCGACAAATGCGCTTTAATAAAATCGGATGTTCTTTCGAAATCGCATCTAAATCTTTTGCATGAACATCTTTCGTATCTGTAAAATTATTTTCATTCCAGCCTTCTCCAATAATCCAAGAGCCTTTTGGTGCTTCTTCTACTCGCTTCTGAACGAGAGTAAGCATGTCACTATACGATGTGCAATTTGATAAATCTAGACGAAGTAACCTCTCTCCATGCCCAATAAGGTGCATATGGCTATCAACAAGACCTGGAATCATTGTTTTCCCTTTTAAATCGTACAATTCTATCGCAGCATATCGGTTTTCTAACTCTTCCTTACTCCCAATATCAACGATCCTGCCATTTTCAACATAAATAGCTTCCACTTTTTCATTTTCTTCCCTCATCGTGTAAATGATGCCGCCGTACCAAATTTCTCCCATATATCCCATCTCCTTTGTTTTATTGTATAAAAAAAAGCACCATTTCAAAACATGGTGCTTTTCTAAACATTACTTTTGTTCAGTAGTAGACGTTGTAACTTGCCATTCAATATTAAATTTATCTTTTACTTGTCCGTATGCTGGGCTCCAGAACGTTTCTTGAAGTGGCATGATAACCTCTCCACCTTCTTGTAACTTATCGAATACTTCTTTCGCTTTTTCCGCGTTACTAATTTGAATTGCGATTGTTACTTGAGATCCAATTGCATGCCCTTGACCTGGGAATGTATCAGAAATCATAAGTTCCGTATTACCAACTTTTAAAGTAGCATGTAGAACGCGCTCTTTCGCTTCAGCTGGAATCGGGTATTCTGGATTTTCAGGCATGTCACCAAAAGTTTGCATGACTTCTACTTTTGCGTCTAACGCATCTTTATAAAACTGTACAGCTTCTTGCCCACTACCATCTAAAACTAAGTAAGGATTAATACCTAAAATCATACGGACACCTCTTTTTTAAGTTTATAAAATCGAACTTGTGTTCGTTTTTATATTATCATTGTTTTCCATTTCATTCAACTATTTCCTTCACTGTTTTCAAAATTATTTTGAGGGTAGCTCCATCTCTTGTTTTCTAAGTTCAATACGGCGAATTTTTCCAGAAATTGTTTTTGGTAGTTCATCTATAAATTCAATTTTGCGAGGGTATTTATATGGTGCAGTGAGTTCTTTGACGTGTTGTTGGAGTATTGGAATTAATGTTTCTTCGTTCTTTTCTATATTCTCTCTTAATACAATAAATGCCTTCACGACACTTCCGCGAATTTCATCAGGGCTTGCGACAACCGCACACTCTCTTACATAAGGATGTTTTACAAGCGCATCTTCTACTTCAAACGGACCGATTGTATAACCAGAGCTAATAATAATATCGTCACCGCGCCCTTCAAACCAGAAATAGCCATCTTCATCTTTCTTCGCTTTATCACCGGTAATATAATAATCACCGCGAAATTGCATCGCTGTGCGTTCATCGTCTTTATAATATTGTTTAAAGAGGGCTGGTGTTTCAATGTGAACTGCAATATCACCAACTTCTCCTACCTTTACCGGCATACCTTCCTCATCTACAATATCAACGTGGTTGCCTGGCGTTGGTTTCCCCATTGATCCTGGTCTAATATCCATCCCTTTCATTATACCAACAAGTAATGTATTTTCCGTTTGCCCATAGCCGTCTCTTACTGTAATATCAAAGTGTTTTTGGAACGTCTCAATGACTTCTCTATTTAACGGCTCACCTGCGGATACAGCGCTATGTAACGCTTCTAAATTATACTCACTTAAATTCTCTACTTTTGCCATTAATCTATACTCAGTCGGCGTGCAACAAAGCACATTCACCTTATTATCATTTAATAAATTTAAATATGTTTTCGGTTCAAACTTACCGTTGTACACAAATCCTGTTGCCCCAGAGCCTAGAGTTGCTAAAAACGGGCTCCAAATCCACTTTTGCCAGCCTGGACTAGCCGTTGCCCATACAACATCATTCTCTTCAATTCCAAGCCAATTTGGGGCGCTCGTACGTAAATGAGCGTATGCCCACGCATGCGTATGAACAACACCTTTTGGATTTCCTGTCGTTCCTGACGTGTAAGATAAAAAGACCATGTCCTCTTTATCTGTCTTCGCCATTTCTAACATGTCACTTTCTGTTTCTAACGCTGTTTTTAAATTGATCCATCCATCTACTGACTGCTCGCTCAGAACGAATTTTCGAAGAGATTCCATCACTTCTATATCATCAAACTGGCCAATGTACGGCTCATAACTTACAATTGCCTTTACTTCACCATGCCCGATTCGATATTCAATATCTTTTTTACGCAACATTTCCGAACTTGGAATTACGACAAATCCTGCTTTAATCGCTGCGATATACGTCATGTACGCTTCAATTAAACGCGGCATCATAATGAGGAGCTTGTCCCCTTTTTGCAGACCACTCTTTATAAAAGCGTTTCCAATTTTATTCGCACCTTGCATTAACTCAGCGTATGTAACTTCTCTTCTATTCCCTTTATCATCTTGCCAAATTAAAGCAAGCTTCTCTTTATCACCTGTATATTTCTCTATTTCAGAAACTAAATTATAAGACGGCGGTGCCAACAATTGTTCTCTCTTCATAAACATCCTCCTTTTTTATGCCTCCCTTATATAATAAAGAATTTTCTGTCTATTTTGAACCCTCTTCTTTTGACAAATTTTTTAGTTCTGTCGAATTGGTAAATGAAATTGTATCGACGATTTTTTAAATATATCGAACACAACTTGGAATATATCAACGATTTTTGGAATATATCGACGTTTCGACAAAGGATATTGACTTACCGACAAATAGCGACACAACACAAAAAAAGAAAGAGCGGGAGAACCCGCTCTTTCTAAGCCATCGTATATGGGATTATTTTTGGAAACCGCCTAATTGTTGCTCAGCTAGTGAAACTAGACGTTTAGTAATTTCGCCACCAACAGAACCGTTAGCGCGAGATGTTGCATCCGCTCCAAGTTGAACACCAAACTCTTGAGCGATTTCGTATTTCATTTGGTCTAATGCTGATTCAGCACCAGGAACCGCTAATTTATTTGTGCTACGTGCCATGTTATATCACCTCCTTGTGAGTATAGAGTGTGATAAATAACATGACTTCATACACGGTTTAGATATGGTAATTTATGGGTTTAGAAAAGTTCTTCGAATTTTTCTTCTTCCGCCACTACTTCTACTGTTTGCAATACCACTGTTTCTTTGTTTGCTACAGCTTCATCAATTAATGGTGTGAAATCATATTTCGCTTCAAAACGATTCGCTTTTTCACGCTTCGGCTTCGTCGCTGGGCTTGCTGGTGTGAATACTGTACAGCAATCTTCGTACGGACGAATTGAAATCTCATATGTGCCAATTTCTTCAGCGATTTTAATAATTTCTAATTTATCCATCGTAATAAGTGGACGAATAACTGGATAGTTTGTTACTTCGTTAATCGTATGCATACTATCTAATGTTTGGCTTGCTACTTGTCCAAGACTTTCACCAGTCGTGATTGCAAGTGCATTACGCTCCTCTGCGATACGCTCTGTAATACGCATCATCATACGGCGCATAACTGTCATTGAATAGCTAGATGGAATTTCTTTATTAATCGTTTTTTGCACTTCTGTAAATGGAACAAGGTGAAGTGTTACACGTTTACAGTATTTCGTTAACTCTTGTGCTAAATCGATTACTTTTTGTTTCGCACGCTCGCTTGTGAAAGGTGGGCTATGGAAGTGAACTGCTTCCACAGATACGCCGCGTTTCATCGTTAAGTAAGCTGCTACCGGGCTATCGATACCACCAGAAAGAAGTACCATTACTTTTCCGCCAACGCCAACTGGTAAACCGCCAGCCCCCATACGCTCATCGCACATAATGTAGCTATAACCACTGCGAATTTCTACACGTACATTTACATCTGGATTATGAACATCTACTGTAATATCTTCTGTATTTTCTAGAATGTGCCCACCAATCTCAGGTAATAATTCCATCGTTCTCATTGGGAAATGCTTATAAGAACGGTGTACAGTAATTTTAAATGTTTTCACATCGCCTTTTACTTGTAAGAAAGCTGCTAATGCACCTTTTTTAATATCTTCTAATTCTGATGGTACTTTCATCGCTAAGTTAAACTTATGAATACCAAATACATCTTTCAATCTTTCAGAGATCGCTTCATGATCTTCACCATTTAATTGGATGTACATACGGTCATGTGTTGCATCGATTTTAATATTTGGGAACTTTTTCAGTTTGAACTTCACGTTATCTTTTAATGTGCTTACGAATTTAGAACGGTTCTTACCTTTAGTCGTCATCTCTCCGTAACGAACTAAAATATATTCATATGTCATCATATTCCTTTACCTCATCACTTCATATAATTTTGGCATTGTTTGTTTCACAATACCTTCAAATTGTTTTACTTCTTCCATCGTGTTTTCTGGTGCCAAACTAATACGAATCGCACTTGCAGCAGCGGCATGCGGTACTCCCATTGACACTAATACTCTGCTCACTTCATTCGCTTTTGAAGAACAAGCAGACTTCGTCGATACATATACACCGTGTTCTTCTAAAGCATGAACGACCACTTCTGGTTTTAAACCAACAAATGATACATTTAAAATGTGCGGTGCTGCATATGCAAGCGACGTATTGATCGTTACATCTTCCATCTCTTTAAAGAAACGGACAAGCTCTGCTTGTAAACTTTGCAAATGAGCTACCTTTTCTTTCACTTGTTCCATTGTCATGCGAAGTGCTTTCACCATCGCTACAATGCCAGGTAAGTTCTCTGTACCAGAGCGATACTTCAGCTCTTGTTGACCACCTGATAAAATTGGATCTAACCTTACGCCATCACGTATATAAAGCAGACCTGTTCCTTTTACACTGTGGAATTTATGTCCAGATATTGAGCAAAGATCAATATGAGAAGCGTATAAATCAAGCGGTACTTTTCCTATCCCTTGTACATGGTCCACATGGAATCTTATTTTCGGATAATTCGATAATAACGTTCCAATTTCAACAACAGGCTGAATCGCTCCAGTCTCGTTGTTCACGTGAATAATTGACACAAGAATCGTATCTTCACGAAGTGCTCGTTTTACATCCTCTACCGATACAACACCATGCTCATTAACCGGTAAATATGTTACATCAAAACCGAGATCTTCTAACTGTTTATATGCTTCAAACACAGACGCGTGTTCAATATTTGTTGTAATGATATGTTTACCGCGCGAACGATTCCTCATCGCTATCCCTTTAATCGCAAGGTTATTCCCTTCCGTTCCACCTGATGTGAAAATAATTTCAGAAGGTTTAACGTGAAGAAGTTGCGCTGCAATCGTTCTTGATTGTGTTAATAGACGCTCTGCCTCTCCTCCAAGCGAATGAATAGAAGAAGGGTTTCCAAAATATTTTCCAGCAACCGTTACGTACGATTGAAGAGCTTCTGGATATGGCTTCGTCGTCGCACTATTATCAAAATAGATCATCGTTCTTCCCCTTTCAGCGCTATCACATCATATAATCATATCACAAATACATGTAATTACGCTAAGACTACTCAAAGGTTCCATTTTATCCCGATTGTGAAGGACAATAATTAGCGAGGATGCCCACACTGATTACAGTTTCACTTTATTTTAAAACGAATAACCTTACTGTATTCCGCTATTCATTATAGCAACATCGCCCTCAAAATTACACAAAAAAACAAACCCTTTATGAAAGGGTTTGTTCATTGTCTACATATTCAGCTATTTTTTGAACAACGCCAGGTTCAAGTTGCTCTAGTATAGAAGCCGCTTGTTCTAAAGCTGCATCGTATTGATATTCACGGAATAATTTCTCCGCATAATTTAAGCTCTCTGCAAGACTCTCATCATGACTACGGTAACGATTACCGTATTGAATTAATTTTTCAACTAAATACGCTTGTCCAATTAACTCTTCTGTCATTTCAGCTACACCATTAACAGTTGTGTATGCTTCTTCTAAACTGCTATTTACAGCGTTCATATTTAATGGCTTCACTTCTAATTGATCATATACAGCTTGCATTGCCATTTGTCCTCTTTTTAAATCTTCCATAATACTCTCTGGAAGACCTGGCAAATTCGACTTTTGCATAAATCGTTTCGTTTCGAAAATGATATTTCGCATTTCTTGTAATTTCTCACGCGCTTCAAATTCTTCTTTACGCATCGTTTGCAGCATTTCTTTATATTCTGCATGAAGTACTTTCAATGTTTCACATTGCTCATAAACCTCTTCTAATTCCTCACGAATAATAGAGAAGGCAATATCTTGTTCAGCAACGCGTAATTGTAGCATTTCAAAACGTTTCGTTAAAATGTGCATTTGCTTTTCAATTACTTTTTGAGACTCAATGTCCTTATCTTGTAACTGATAACTTTGTTTCACAAGTTGTGTTTCTGCTTTTGTTTCAATCGTTTCAGTGCGAATTTCTTCTAAATCTTCATAAACAGAAAGTGTTTTTTGCTCCACATAATGTCTCGCATGCACCTCTTGCTCCAGCTGATCATAGAAACCATCTAAACGCGTTTTTAAGTTTTCTACTTTTTCAGTCGCTTCCGTTATATGAAGCTCCTGTATATCCATTAAACATGTGTGTAGTTGTGTCGTCATATCGCGAACTTCTTTAGGGATTTCCAAATACTCTAATACATAACCTTGTCTTACCATATCGTTATGTCCGTGCAATAAGTCTTCCAGCTGAACTGGTAACGTCGCTTGACACTCTACCAATAAATCTGGAATTTGGTGAATAATGATTTCTAAATCTGCTAAACCTTCTTCCAAACTAATAACAATTTCTCTCGCTTTTAAATAGTCACCATTATCTGTTGCCTCTTCAAAGCTTTTAAATTTATTAGATTCAGCATCTAGCATCTCTTCAATTTTCTGCTCTGCTGCTCCATACATATGTCTATGGGCAAGAACACTCTTCTTCATACTACGATATGTATCACGTAACTCTTCAATTTCCGAGCTATTTTTTTCATGGCTTTCTAACAATTGCTGTAATTCATTTAAAATGTCTGTAATACGATTATCAGCGTCATCTAAACCACTTATGGATTCATTCATCGCATGCTTTGCTTTTCGGAAGGAGAATTGCGAGGCGAATTTTCGCGCTTGCGCTAAATCTTTGTCAGCTTTCGGAAGGGTTGTTGATACAATTTCATCCCATTCTTCACGCCATTTGCCAAACAGCTCTTCTGTTTGACCCGTCATATTTAAATCTTTTACCCGCTTTAGTTCATCTGCCACAGGTTTATCTTTTATCTCTTGTTTCCACTGCTCCAGTGCCTCAATATCTTTATATGAACGATTTCTTATCACAAGCTCTATCATGAGCAGCACTAGAATAGAGCTTACTACAATGATAACGATCGTCAGGATAGAATCCATGCAAAAAAGCCTCCTAGTTATATCTCTTTTTTTGTCCGTTCCGTTTATGAAATGGAAGGCATTATGTATAAAAAGGGAATCCCCCTATATTTAACAACTAACAATGTACTAATCATACCATGTAATGGCTTGTTTTTGACCTAGTTTTTTTAAAATTTCATGTTTCTTTCAATGCAATTGTAATCTTTCTCAATATTCTATTTGGATTATCTCTCATCATCAAATAAATGCAATAAAGTGAAACTTTAATCAGTGGGGGTTGTTTCCCGCCCACTGATTATTAGCCCTCACCAATCGGGCTTTTACGGGTAGTTGATTCCCCACCTAACTTCTTTGCTTTCGCTGAATTTTGAGGTGGGGTCTTACTGCCCGGCAAATAGCGGGACAAAGGGCCTTCTTCCATATGAGATGCGAAATAAATTTTCCGCACAAGTGGTGGCTCAATAGAAATCGCATGCACATTCCCTTGCTTTACCGCTTGCTCTACTGACATTTCTGGAAGTAACGTGATACCAAGTCCAGCACCGACCATCGCAAGCATCGGTTCTGCATAAGAAGTTTCAAATGCAATGATTGGTTTCGCACCTATCCCTTGAAACATATTCGTAATCATTTTCCTTACATCACAGATTTCTGGATATACGATTAACTTTTCATTTTGAAAATCTTCCATTCGGATTACTGTTTTTTCTTTATAAAGATGATCATTTGAAACGACACAAACAATTTTTTCTTCTCGCATTTCTTTTATACATGTAGCGCCTTCTACTACTGAATCAATGAACATCGCTTCAATCTTCCGTTCTTTAAAGAGTCCCATTAGTACTTTCGTATGCTCAATTCTCCATTCTACTTCGAACCCGTCACCTAATATATCTTTACATTTTGATATGTAATGTGCTGCTAAACTTGGCAATATGCCTATAGAAATGCTCCGCTTCTCTTGAAACTTCTTCATTTCGGCTTTCACTTCATGTATGTGTTCCAAAACCGGTAACATTCTTGTTATAAATAACTCTCCAGCACTTGTTAATTCGACTCCTTGCGCGGAACGCTTGAGTAAAGTAACCTCTAAATCCGCTTCTAACCTTTGAATTTGTTTACTAAGCGCCGGTTGAGAAATATGTAAAAGCTTACTTGCCTTTGATAAACTTCGCGTGTTCTTTACTTCAATAAACGATCGTACTGCCTCTAAATCCATCGTACACACCTCTAACAAAAAGTTATAACTGTCATAAGAAATCGGTATTTCCTTCTATAAACAATTACTCTTTATACTTATTTCATCAACTTACTATAACGAAATGTAAAGGGGAAAGATACTCTTGAACAAAAAACAAATGCTACTCGGATCCCTCCTATGCTTACTTGCCGTAACGGCTTGGGGATTTATGTTTCCTGTAATGGCAAACGCCTTACAGTTTATCGATCCGTTCTTCTTCACAACTATCCGATACGGATCAGCAGCTATTATTTTTCTTATTCTGTTATTAATTACCGAAGGGACACAGTCGCTCCGCTTAGAAAAGAGAACACTTTCGTTATTCTTTTACGGAACAGTCGGTTTCGCTGGATATGGTTTTCTCGTTTTCTACGGACAACAACTTGCCGGACCTTCTGGAGCCATCCATGCGGCTATGATTCAGTCTCTTATGCCACTCATCGCTTTATTATTGCAGTGGATAACAAAAAACAAACGCCCACAAAACTACACATTCCTTTGTATGTTCGTTGCACTAATCGGTGTTATGCTTGTCATTTCAAAAGGAAATATTCACTTATTATTTGGAGCTGCCAGTCACGTCTCAACAAATATACTTATGCTATGCGGCGTTACTTGCTGGGTCATTTACACGAACGGTGGTGCTCGTTTTCAATCTTGGTCACCACTTCGATATACGACGTTAACTTGTTTATTCGGCTCAATTTCACTCATCGTTATTGTCACTTTCTTCACTTACACAAACGTCGTTACTGTACCGTCACTCTCTACAATTATGAGCGTTCGTTTTGAACTCTTATATATGTCGATTATTGCAGGGGTTATCGCTGTATTTTGCTGGAACACAGGAAATCGCTATATTTCATCTATTAACGGCATATTATTTATGAATTTAGTTCCTGTCCTTGCACTTATCGGTTCCATCTTTCGAGGTTATACAGTCGACAAAATTGAAGTTACCGGAGCCTCATTAACAATTATCGCGCTATTATGCAACAATTTATGGCAAAGAAAAGAAAGCACAAGAATCCCCACCTCAGTTCGTTAGGTGGGGATTTTTCACATATGAACGGCTCTTGGCAATTCATAATACATATTCGTTATACATAATGTTTGTTCCATCCATTGTTCAATTTCTTTCGTGTACATTTCTAAGAAAAATGTTTCAGACGGAAAAGAATGCAGTACTTCTGATATATATTGCGGATATAAAAACGGCATATTCATCATGCCTTTTAATTGCGTCATAAACATTGTAAAAGATACCTTTCTAAACTCTTGCTTCATTTGTCCCTGTCTAATTATTTGCTCTATATAATATCTTTCTTTAGAAAAATAAACGGTCATCACTTCACGAATTAATGTCGTATCAAGCGAAAGCTCTCGGTAGAAGAAACGTGTCAGTTCCCTATTTTCAAATTGATATCGTAAAATTCCGCGCACCATTTGCACCATCACATCTTTAGCTGACAAATACTCTCTCTGTTCAAACGACATTTCAATCACATGAATATATCCTTCTAAAAAATCAGTAATAAGCCGTTCTAATAAACCTTGCTTTCCAGCAAAATAATATGAAATATTCGCTACATTCACATCCGCTCGCTTTGCAATGTCTCGCACCGAGGTTCCATCATAACCTTTCGTATTAAACAACGATATTGCCGCATCAATTACTTTTTGTTTCGTCTGTTTCATGCGCTCACTTCCTCTCACTGAACAGCTATAGTTTAAATTTCTTGACTTTTAAGACAAATTCCTTTAATTTTCTATCGACAAAGTCATGTGAAATACATCGTGTTTTGCTAATATTTTACACATCTCGATAAAAAAGGAGCTGTTTCCATGTTTACTAAAGAAAGTTATGCAGGATCTCGTGAAGAGCAATATGAGACAGTAATTAAACAACTGGATGCATTATTAACTGGCGAATCAAACGTAGTCGCAAACTTATCAAATGCGTCCGCATTATTAAACCAATTTTTAGATCGTGTGAATTGGGTTGGCTTTTACGTAACAGAAGGAAATCAGCTTGTTCTTGGACCATTCCAAGGAATGCCTGCTTGCGTACGCATCCCATTTGGACGAGGCGTTTGCGGCGTTGCAGCTGAAACGAAAACAACGCAGCTTGTAGCAGACGTTCACCAATTCCCAGGACATATCGCTTGCGACAGTGCTTCAAATTCAGAAATCGTCGTACCGATTGTAAAAGAAGGAACTGTCATCGGTGTACTTGATATCGATAGCCCTGAAAAAAATCGTTTTGACGAAGTAGATCAGCGCTATTTAGAAAAGTTTGTGGAAACACTCCTAACACATATGTAAAAGGAAAAGAGCGAGTTATCGATTGAGTACATCACGTACAAAACCGATAGCTAGCTCTTTTTTATTGATTGACCGTAGATATGTTCTTTAACGCTTGCTCTAAATCAGAAGCAATATCCTCCCATGATTCTAAACCGACAGATAAACGTATTAAATTATCATAAATGCCCATTTCTTGTCTTAGCTCAGCTGGAATCGCAGCGTGCGTCATCGTCGCTGGATGCTGAATTAACGTTTCTGTATCTCCTAAACTTACCGCAATTGTAATAAAGTGAAGGTCATTGATAAACGCTTGCGTCTCTTCTTTCCCGCCTTTTACTGAAAAAGAAATCACACCGCCGCCCCGTTTCATTTGGCGAGATGCTAGTTCCCCTTCTGGATACCAAACACCTTCTACCGCATCATGATTTTTTAGGAACGACACAATTTTTTCTGCATTATCACAATGACGATCCATTCTTACCGCTAACGTCTTTAATCCACGTAACAATAACCACGCATCAAACGGCGCCATAATACCGCCGATATCTTTTCGCATCGGGCGAATTTTTTCAGCTAACGCTTTCGTTTTACAAATCGTTACCCCTGCTACAACATCACCGTGACCCCCGATATACTTTGTCGCACTATGCACAACCGCGTCACAGCCGAGTTCAAGCGGCCTTTGTAAATAAGGTGAACAAAACGTATTATCAACAATGACAAGTAATCCATTTCGCTTTGCAACCCGAATCACTTGTTTTAAATCAATTAATTTCATTGTCGGATTAATCGGTGTTTCAACGAAAATAAGCTTTGTATTTGGGCGAATCTTATTTTCAATATCAGCCTCTGTTTCCATATCACAAAAAGAATGCGTAATCATAAATTTTTCTTCTAACACTTCTAAAAAACCGTACGTGCACCCATATAATCCATTTGAACAAATAATATGATCTCCAGCCTTTAGAAAACCAATTAAGGTTGCTGAAATAGCTGCCATACCGGATCCGAAAGCAAGTGCTTCCTCTCCTCCTTCTAACACCGCCATACGTTCTTCAAATAATTTTACAGTTGGATTTCCAAGTCTTGAGTAAATATAAGATGGATCTACTCCCGCAAAACTCGCCTCACCTTGCTGTGCAGTCTCAAATGTAAATGTAGACGTTTGAAATAAAGGTGGTGTTAAACTTCCTTTATGTTCCTCAGATGTATAACCGTGATGAATTAACGCTGTCTCCATATGCTTCTTTTTCATAAAAACATCCCCTTTTATGTTTTTACTGCCGCATATTCATCAACAAAAATTTGATGAACGTTTTCACCATATTTTATGTAAGCGTTTTATTTGTGTTTCTATCTCTTCTTTTATATCTTTTTAAATTCCTTCTTGTTAATTTCCAAAATTTATATGCATAAAACAAAAACGTACTCGCTTGACGAAACTCTGGGTAAAAGATATAATAGCGTTTGTGTAAAATAAAAAGGCAGCCTTGTAATGTGAGTTTATCGTTTGTATTTTGTTCCTCTACGGAGGTGTATCTCGTAACTCCCTGCTGCTGGAGCGAAGGTACATGAAAACAAAATGCCCGTAAATATCGATTACGTCTGTTTTTATTTTACGTAAATAAAAACATTTTTAAAGGAGGAGTCAACTATGGCTCGTTATACAGGTCCAGCTTGGAAACTGTCTCGTCGTCTTGGAATCTCTCTAAGCGGCACAGGAAAAGAATTAGAAAAACGCCCTTACGCACCAGGTCCTCACGGTCCTAACCAACGTAAGAAACTTTCAGAATACGGTTTACAATTACAAGAGAAACAAAAACTTCGTCACATGTACGGCATGACTGAGCGTCAATTCCGTCGCACATTTGACCAAGCAGGTAAAATGCCTGGTAAGCACGGCGAAAACTTCATGATCCTTCTTGAAGCTCGTCTTGACAACCTAGTTTACCGTATGGGCTTAGCTCGCACTCGTCGTGCAGCTCGCCAATTAGTAAACCACGGTCACATCACAGTTGATGGATCTCGCGTAGATATCCCATCTTACCGTGTAAAACCTGGTCAAACTATCAGCGTTCGCGAAAAATCTAACAGCCTTGTTGTTGTTAAAGAAGCGATCGAAGTTAACAACTTCGTACCAGAATACTTAACTTTCGATGCTGATAAATTAGAAGCTACTTACACTCGTCACGCTGAGCGTTCTGAGTTAGCAGCTGAAATCAACGAAGCATTAATCGTAGAGTTCTACTCTCGTTAATCTCGGTACTCTGAAAAGAGTATTATTAAAAGCCCTAGGAACCTTGTTTATCGAGGGGCCTGGGCTTTTTTTATTTTATAAAACACATATAATTAGGCCAAAAATAAAAAAGCTGGTGTGTATATAGAAATGGGTAAGTACAAAAAACAGATGAGAAAAGAAGCTACTTGTTTTGAAAGAAGAATTTACCACGATCCCTCTTCATTTAAAGAACCTCAAAAAAATAAAAATGCTATTAGAAGAATTAGTACAAGATGAAGTAATATTCATGGTAGAGCATTATGTCGTTACACGAATTAGAACAGATAAACACCTTTCCCGTTCCCTAACAATGGTTCAAGATCATTTAAAAAATCGAGAAACAAAATACTGAATCACAAGGATAGAAATTACCTCTCCGAAAAAAAAGCCAATCCTGTGGATTGGCTTTTTTCGTTTATATATAAAATAAAATTATTTATTTTCCTCTTTCTGAACATATACATAAGCATCTTTCTGCTCTTTATGTATATCCACCTTCGAATTCTCTGCAAGCTGACCCGCATTTAGCAAAGAAAAAATAATGAGCGCTTCTAGTGACATTTCGTTTTACCACTCCTTTCTAGTTGTTATACATTTATCATACCGCTTACATGTGATTTCCGTATGAACTCGAAAAGGAGATTACAACAAAAAGGTTACAGGAATATGAATGCACGCTATAATAACCATAAAATAGGAGGTGGATTCTTTTTGACAATAAATCAAATGGTTCAGTTAGGCAGTGCATGTATGCTATTTATTACTTCAGCACTTATGAGTTGGTATCAGGGGAGTAATTTAATAGATTATCCTGATGAATGGAAATATAGCGCTAAGTTTACCAATTACTTTAAAGGTACTGTCTCAAATTACCAAGATATTTATCAAATCGATTTCTTTATATATGCAGCAAAATTTTATCCCGCGGCATTTATCGTTATGCTAATTAGTTTACTTTATATGCTCATATTAATTCTTTATATTCTATTTAAAAGAAAAGATCCGGCGATTTAAATCCATACATAAAAAAACCCGAATCATAAACTTTTCAGCCTACAATTCGGGGTACTATTTGTTTTATATTCGTTTCTAATTAGTAACGAATTAAGAAATATTTCTTTTTACCGCGGCGAATGATTGTGAATTTACCTTCGATGCGGTCATTTTCTGTTACAACGTAGTCTAATGCTTGTGTACGCTCACCGTTTACGTAGATTGCGCCGTTCGTTACATCTTCACGTGCTTGACGTTTTGATGGAGAGATTTTGCTTTCCACAAGTAAGTCGATTAATACTGTATCTTCTGCAGTACGTTCTACAGATGGTACATCTTTGAATCCTTGCTCGATTTCGCTTGCAGTCAATTCTGCTACAGAACCACTGAATAATGCAGCTGAAATTTTAATTGCTTGCTCTAATGCTTCTTCACCGTGAACAAGTTTTGTCATTTCAGAACCTAATGCTTTTTGTGCTACACGTTTTTCTGGCGCTTCAGCTACTTGCTTTTCAAGCTCAAGAATTTCTTCATGAGATAAGAATGTGAAGTATTTTAAGTATTTAACAACATCACGGTCATCTGTGTTAATCCAGAATTGGTAGAACTCGTAAGGAGTTGTTTTTTCTGGATCTAACCAAATTGCGCCGCCTTCTGTTTTACCAAACTTCGTACCGTCAGATTTAGTAACAAGTGGAATTGTTAAACCAAATGCTTTCGCATCTTCTTCTGATTTACGGATTAATTCAAGACCAGCTGTAATGTTACCCCATTGGTCACTACCACCGATTTGTAGGCGGCAATTATGGTGTTGGTATAAGTTTAAGAAGTCGTATGATTGTAAAATCATGTAACTAAACTCAGTGAATGAAATACCAGTCTCTAAACGAGATGCTACTGTATCTTTTGCTAACATATAGTTTAAACCGAAGTTTTTACCGATATCGCGTAAGAATGAAATTACATCTAAGTTACCAAGCCAGTCATAGTTATTAGCCATTGTTGCTGGGTTGTCCACGTTTTCAAACTCTAAGAAGTTTGAAAGTTGGTTTTTAATGCTTTCTGTGTAGTAAGCAACTGTATCTTTCGTATTTAATGTACGCTCTGCTTTTTTACCACTTGGATCACCGATCATACCAGTACCACCGCCAACAAGTGCGATTGGTTGGTGACCAGCTAATTGGAAACGACGTAACATTAATACTGGTAACATATGACCGATGTGTAAGCTATCCGCTGTCGGGTCGAAACCACAGTATAATTTAACGCTTTCTTTTTCTAGTAATTGCTCAAGGCCCTCAGCATCTGTTTGCTGATTAATTAGACCGCGAAATTCAAGATCTTGTAAAATACCCATATCCTACATACTCTCCTTTAAGTTCATTACTGGCGTGAAGGTTGAAAACATAAAAAAATCGCCCCTTCAAATAAGGGACGATTTTGATTATCGCGTTACCACCCTAGTTGCAGACCAAAAAAGCCTACCACCTTATTTACATAACGGCTTAGCACCGTCTTTTCCCTTTTGAATACAATTCAATCGAAAAAAGATGCTCTAGGGGCGTAATTCGCGATCATCTATGTGCTGATTTCCACCGACCATCAGCTCTCTAAAACAGGGAAATGATCACTACTTCTCCCTTTCCACGCTCAATTATTCATATACTTTTCTTTATACCATCATTTATATAGGCGTGTCAAATAGAGGTGGAATTTCTCACCTTGCCAATCCTTTACAACGTCGCAAAGAGTATCGTAATAAGAGAAAGAATCGGAACTCCAACTAGCAACGATACATGAAACAAAACTGATAAATCATTTCCTATCGTCGCCTCCACAGGATCTTTCGCCGGAGAACCAAGAAATCCGATTAATCGATCGAAGCGACTTACCGTTTTTGGAAAGTCCGGTACTTCTACATGGTCACTATCTAAATGCTGTTTTAATTTATATTCACTCTTAAAGGGATTTTCGCTCAATTTCATCCACCTCCAGCAATTGTTTCAATTTCTTTATCCCGTTATGAAGTCTCGATTTCACTGTTCCAATCGGAATGTTTAATATTTCTGCAATCTCTTTTTGCTGCATATCATGATAATAAGAAAGGATCAGGACCGCTCTTTGCTCTTCAGGAACTTTCAAAATCGCGTCCCTTACTGTGAGCCGATCTTCGTGAGAAAATTCTTTTTCCGGAATCGGCACTAAAAACGGCAAAAGCGTACGCCACTTTTTTCTCCTATTTAATTTATTAATCATAAGACGATAACCGATTTGAAATAAATACGTTTTTATTTTTCCTTTTTCAGGCTCATACATATGTTTCTTTCGTTCTAACGTCAAAAACGTATCTTGCACAAGGTCGATACTCAGCTGTTCATCTCGATTAAAGCGATACAGAAATGTATATAGCGCTGGTTTAATTAAAACGTATAGTTTTTCCCCAGCCTGCTTATTTCCACTTTGATACGCAAGCATGAGCTCTTCCTCAATCCCAATCTGCGCCATGATTTTTGATCTCCTTTATTCCTTTTAACGTTAACGAAATGCGGGAAATTAAATAGCAACTTGCGACAATAATCCATACTTGTGATTGATTCGTAAAAAATTGAACGTACGGGTTTTGAATTGTCTGGCCGGTTGAAACTAAAATATTTAATGCTTGCACACATATGCATGCATACACTGCAAGACAAGCCGAAATCGTATCAAATACATTCCAACGAAAATACACTTTTGTTTTTGTAAAATCAATTTTATATCCTTTTTTCCGTACTATATATTTTCTATCAAACGGAATAATGATGGAAAACATCACAATCATCATGACTCCAGCTGTGATCATTGAAACTTTAAATCCAATCGGCATCGGTAATAACAGACCACAAGAAAATACGGCTATAATTCCAATTAAAGCAAAAGTAAGAAGTAATTTATTAGACATATAAAAGCCTCCCTCATCTATTCTTTCATAAATGTATACAGACGAGGAAGGTGCTTCGTTCAAATATTATTTTATTTTTTTAATAACCTTTGCAGGATTTCCGCCAACTACTACATGATCTGGCACATCTTTCGTTACAACGGCGCCAGATGCGATAACCGTATTGTCTCCAGTTGTCCCAAATAGTTCTTTTACGATTCCACTACGTTATTCTAATTTTACTTCTAATGTTTCATTTAACTTTCTTGTTAATATACGAGAACGCTCCCTCTCTTGTACTAAAACTGGATCAGTCGGTATATATATTTCTCCTAGTATCATTTTTTCTTTTTCTGTTTTCATTTTATTTCCTCTTTAACTTCTATGTAGGTTAAAGAGGGAATAAAAAAGAAAGGTCTGAACGTTGTTTCGTTCAGACCTTTCTCTCTTAATCTTCCATCGTTGATAAGTCACCTGTTGGTAAGTTTAACTCCCACGCTTTTAATACGCGGCGCATAATTTTACCACTTCTCGTTTTCGGTAATTTATCTCTAAATTCAATTTGTCTTGGTGCCGCATGAGCTGCTAAGCCTTTCTTTACAAATTGACGAATTTCTTCTTTTAACTCTTCAGATGGCTCGTATCCCACGCGAAGCGCGATAAATGCTTTAATGATTTCTCCGCGAACTGGATCAGGAATACCAATTACACCAGCTTCTGCAACAGCAGCATGCTCAATTAATTTGCTTTCTACTTCAAATGGTCCAACACGCTCACCTGACGTCATAATTACATCATCAATACGTCCTTGGAACCAGAAGTATCCATCTTCATCCATGTATGCAGAATCACCTGATACGTACCAGTCTCCTGGCATGAAGTAAGACTCATACTTTTGCTGATTATTCCAGATTCCGCGCATCATAGCTGGCCAACCTTTACCAATTGCTAAGTTACCCATTGTGTATGGAGGCACTTCATTTCCTTCATTATCAACAATCGCTGCTTTCACACCCGGAATTGGTTTACCCATTGAACCTGGACGGATTTCCATACAAGGGTAGTTACAAATAACTTGTCCACCTGTTTCTGTCATCCACCACGTATCATGAATACGAAGTCCAAATGCGCTCATACCCCAGCGAATTACTTCTGGATTTAATGGTTCACCAACACTTAATACGTGTCGCACTTGTGATAAATCATATTTTTTAATTGCATCTTGTCCAGCTCCCATTAACATACGGAAAGCTGTTGGTGCGCTATACCAAACTGTTACACCGTAATCTTGCAGTGCTTCATACCACGCTTCTGGACTAAAGCGTCCGCCTAAAACAACATTTGATGCTCCGACTAACCACGGTGCGAAAATACCATAAGCAGTTCCCGTTACCCAGCCTGGATCAGCTGTGCACCAATATACATCGTCTTCTTTTAAATCTAATACCCATTTCGCCGTTTGGTAATGCTGAACCATTGCGTTTTGTGCATGAAGCACACCTTTTGGCTTACCAGTAGAACCAGACGTGTAATGAAGGATTAAACCGTCTTCACGACCTAACCATTCGATATGTAATTCTTTTGAAGCTTGTTCAAATAAAGGATTAAACGCTACAGTTTTACCGCCTTCTTCTACATTGTCTCCAACAAGGAAGACTGTTTTTAAAGCTGGTAAATCATTTAATGGTACACGCTCTAGCAATTCAGGCGTTGTAATTAACACCTTTGCTTCGCTATCTTCTAAACGGTCGCGAACTGCACCTTCCATAAATGCCTCAAATAGCGGTCCAACGATTGCCCCTAATTTCACTGCACCAAGAAGTGCGAAATATAACTCTGGGGAACGCGGCATAAAAATAAAAACGCGATCGCCTTTTTCTACATCGCCATAATTTTTCAGGACGTTTCCTGCTTTATTAGAAAAATCCTTCATTTCCTTAAATGTATATTTCTCTTTTCGCGATCCATCTTGATAATAAAGAGCTACTTTATTCTTTCGATCGGATTTTGCATGCTTATCAATTGCCTCATACGCCATATTTACTCGGCCTGTCTCATTCCAAGTAAAGTTTTTATTAACCTCTTCCCAGTTAAAATTCGCGTATGCCTCATCATAATTCGGCAAATTATTTTCTCCTTTAATGACAGGAAGCGTTTCTACTTTCATACTTTACATCCCCCTCCTATGTATTCTATTATCTATTATAATGACATTATTTAAAATTTTCAGTATATTTGTTGATTTTTAGACAAATTTTTAATGACAAAATTCGATTCACATCGCATATATTATAAAGTACGATATTAATAGATTCACAAACCCTCAAGGTGGTGAGCAATACATTGATTCATAAAAAAATATATAATGCTAGAAACTTAAAAACAGCGAAAGGCACTTTAATTATTGAAGGTCCTGTCTCTACACATAACTTAGAAATGTATGAATTTCATCCAGATTTAGTTGCGTTTCGTCCTGCCGAGCAGCAGTACAAAGCAATTGTCGAAATTTCTAAATTACCAGAAGCTCGTCTCATTATTGCTAGACATGACCAAACAATCGTTGGATATGTTACATATTTATATCCTGATCCGCTCGAACGATGGTCAGAAGGAAAAATCGAAAACTTAATTGAACTCGGGGCAATTGAAGTAGTCCCAGCCTTCCGCGGATGCGCTGTCGGAAAGAACTTGTTAGAGGTTTCAATGATGGACGATTATATGGAAGATTACATTATATTGACGACTGAATATTATTGGCACTGGGATTTAAAACAAACAGGCTTAAACGTTTGGGAATATCGAAAAGTAATGGAAAAGATGATGAATGCTGGTGGCTTACAATGGATGGCTACAGATGATCCTGAAATTTGCTCGCATCCCGCTAACTGTTTAATGGTCCGCATCGGTAAACGCGTTGATACGGATTCTATTCAAGCATTTGATCGTCTACGTTTTCACAATCGTTTTATGTACTAAATAAAGGGGGCAACTGGAATGATTGTAGAAGAAATTATGAATCAAGATGTGGTGACACTACACCCAAACGATACAATCGAAACAGCAATCCGAACGATACGCACGAAAGGCATTCGGCACATTCCAATTGTCGATCAAAATAATCATGTCGTAGGCATTATTTCTGATCGGGATGTAAGAGATGCAAGTCCATCAATTCTTGATGAACAAGTTCCACTCGCTATGCTGAAACAACCGCTCGACCTTATTATGAAACAACCTGTTATGACTTGCCATCCTCTTGATTTCGTTGAGGAAATTGCTACCTTATTTTTTGAAAATAAAATAGGGTGCCTTCCTGTAACAAAGGCTGGAAAGTTAGTTGGAATCATTTCTGAATCCACTGTACTGCACACGTTAGTGAAATTAACAGGAGCACATCAACCAAGTTCACAAATTGAAATTCAAGTAAAAAATGAACCTGGTATTCTTGGAAAAGTCGTTGCTATTTTTAGTGATTTGCAAATAAATATCGTGAGCGTTCTCGTCTACCCAGCAAAAGATGAGAATGATAAAGTACTCGTTTTCCGCATTCAAACGATGAATCCGCTAAAAGTGATTGATGCACTTGAAGCAGAAGGCTACCGCGTATTATGGCCGAACATCATGGGGATGCAAGCATGAGTAGCGCGTTTATTTATTCGGATGACTTTCGGGGCTATTCGTTTAGCCCTGATCATCCCTTTAACCAACTGCGCGTCACACTTACGTATGATTTATTACAAAAAGGCGGTTTTATCTCTCCCTCTCAAATCATCTCACCACGGATGGCTACAGATGAAGAGATTGCCTACGTTCATACAGAGGAGTACATAAATGCGGTAAAACGTGCTGGAGAAGGTAAGTTAGAAAAATCGATTGCGATGACATATGGGCTCGGAACAGAAGATACACCGATGTTTCCAAATATGCACGAAGCAAGCGCATTACTCGTTGGCGGTACGTTAACTGCTGTCGATGCTGTTCTTTCAGGGAAAGTAAAACACGCGCTTAATTTAGGCGGTGGCTTACATCACGGTTTCCGCGGCAAGGCATCTGGCTTTTGCATCTATAACGATAGTTCCATCGCAATGAAATATATACAGAAAAAATACGGTTTACGTGTTTTATATATTGATACAGATGCTCATCACGGTGATGGTGTACAATGGTCTTTTTACGACGATCCTAACGTATGTACCATTTCCTTACATGAAACGGGGCGTTATTTATTCCCCGGAACTGGCGCTGTAAATGAGCGCGGACAAGGTAATGGCTATAGTTATTCTTTTAACGTTCCACTCGATGCTTTTACAGAAGACGAATCGTTTTTAGATTCATATCGAACTGTCGTAAAAGAAGTTGCCGCATACTTTAAACCGGATATTATTTTAACGCAAAACGGAGCCGATGCACATTATTACGACCCACTTACACACCTTTGCGCAACGATGAATATTTACCGTGAAATACCAAAGCTTGCTCGCGAAATCGCTAATGAATATTGCGATGGTCGCTGGATTGCTGTCGGCGGCGGTGGCTATGACCACTGGCGCGTCGTCCCAAGAGCTTGGGCACTCATTTGGCTCGAAATGAACAACATCCAAAACATCTCAGGTTATCTCCCTCCAGAATGGATTGACGCTTGGAAAGGACAAGCAGAAACAGAACTTCCCCTCACATGGGAAGATCCAGACAACATGTATAAACCTATCCCCCGTAAACCAGAAATTGAAGAAAAGAATGCATTAACTGTAGCGAAATCCCTTGAAATTATTCGGAATAATATGACAAAATCTTTGTACTAAACGAAAAGGAGGCTCGTTTTTGAATAGCCTCCTTTTATTTATTGTCGGTTTCTGTCGGTAAGTCGATATATTTTAATAATCGCTGATATATTTCAGGTTACGCCGATATATTCTGATAATCGCTGATATATTTTGAGTTGCGCCGATATATTCCAATAATCGCTGATATATTTTCATTTAGTCACAGTCTGGCCCAATTTTCATGAGGAAAGGTCGTGATATTATGTGGAAACAACAAATGATCCACACGAAACGTGGCACATTCGAGCTTTTTACTAAAGGCAGTGGCGAACCACTTTGCATTACACATCACTATTCACAATTTAATGAAACTGGTGATTACTTTGCAGATGTTTTCACTTCTACGCATCGTGTATTCCTCATTAATTTACGAGACGCTGGTAACTCAGCAAAAGCCAATTCTGAAAAAGAATTAAGTATGATTGAAACGATTCACGACTTAGAAGCAATTAAAGAAGCTTTGTAATTTTCCACATGGCATTTCGCTGGCCATTCAACTGGCGGTATGCTTGGAATTTTATATGCAATCACATATCCAAAATCCTTACAATCATTAGTCGTGGCCGGAGCCGCAGCAAGTAACTATACCGAAACACCATTTTGTATTTATCATCCGGAACATCCTCAGTTTCATTATATGCAACAACTCATTGAAAACTTAAAAAGCCCTCACCTTACAAATGAAGAACGGAAAGAACTATCTACGAAGAGAACAAAATTATCATTGTATAAACCAGAAAACTACAATTCTTATTTTGATAAACCAATCACAAAAATAATGTCTGCTAGCCGGATGAACGCTTTCAATAAAGAATATCCTTTATTTGATTTAAGAGAGTATTTACCTTCTATCAATACAAAGACCCTTATTATGTGCGGACGACACGATGTGCAATGCCCGATTCAGTACTCTATCGAGTTGCATGAGGGTATACGTAATTCTATATTCGTTCCATTTGAGGACAGCAACCATTATCCTTTTTTGGAAGAAGCTGCTCAGTTTACTTCTACTACTCAAGTATTTTATAAATTATTACGTCAGTACTGTTATTATTAAGGAAGTCTAAACAATGACAAAAAGCTCAAAGTCTCTATATGACTATGAGCTTAATTTTTAGAAGAAATATTTCATACTAAAAACAACTAAAAGAACACAAGAAATAACAACTACACCCACATTGAGTAATACTGCCTTTTTATCTCCTTCTTTTAAACTTACCATAAAACTAGAAATTATTTTAATTCCAAAAAAGACCATCATAAATAACCCACCGAAATGATCATTCGTATAATCTTCATCAAAAAACATTTGTATTGCACCAATAATTAATAAGATAAGTATGATATTAGTTCCAATTTTTAAAACCTTGCTTGATTTATTATCTTTTAATGTCTCCCCCAAAATGTAGCACTCCCTCTCATGCTCTCCTATTTTTTATTCCTCTTTATATTTTAACATGAATTTCCTATTTTTCTTTTTTGTTCGAATAACATACAAAAAAACCTGCCAATTACTCGGCAGGTTCCCTACACATTAAAACGATAACCAGCTCCCCACACTGTTTCAATATATTGTGGGTGAGCGGGATCTCTTTCAATTTTTTCACGTAATTTTCTAATGTGAACGACAACAGTGGCTAAATCACCAGCAGAGTCTAATCCCCAAATGCGTTCAAATAACTGTTCTTTATTTAATACTTGGTTTGGATGCGTTACAAAGAATGTTAATAAATCAAATTCCTTCGTTGTAAACGCAATTTCTTCATTGTTTATAAAAACTTTTCTCGCCCTTTGATCAATAGAAATTCCGTGAATATATAACGTATCGCGTTGCTTACTTACATTTCCTGATAATCTTTCATAACGAGAAATATGGGCTTTTACTCTTGCGACTAATTCACTTGGGCTAAACGGTTTCGTTATATAATCATCCGCCCCTAAACCGAGCCCGCGAATTTTATCTATATCTTCTTTTTTTGCTGAAACAAGTAAAATTGGAATATCTTTTATAGCTCGAATTTGCTTACAAATTTCAAATCCATTCATCTTTGGAAGCATAATATCTAAAATAATTAAATCGTAGTCTTCTTGCAGGGCCATTTGTAAACCTGTTTCTCCAGAGTGTTCTACATCAACTTGAAAATCACTAATTTCTAAATAATCTCGCTGTAATTCTGCAATGCTTACTTCGTCTTCTATTAGTAAAATTCTTTTCAAATTACTCACCACATTTCTCTACTTTTTCCAATGAGAAGAAAATACTTGTGCCTTTCCCAAGCTCGCTTTCCGCCCAAATATTCCCGCCATGTTCTTCAACAATTTGCTTCGCTATCGCTAAGCCAAGTCCACTTCCACCTGTACTAGAATTTCGCGATTGCTCTGCACGATAAAACCGTTCAAAAATATAAGGAAGTGTATCAGATTCGATACCTGATCCATTGTCCATTACTTTCACAATAACTTTATTGTTATCACTCCATACTGTTACAGTAATTTTCTTTTCTTCTTTATCCATGTATTTCACACTATTATGAATTAAATTTGATATCACTCTATTTATCTTTTCGCAATCAGCCGTTACATATAGTGGTGATGCATGTAATTGTAAGTTAACTTCTATACCTTCTTTACTTAAATCCATCTGCATCTCTTCTATTAATTCTTGCATAAACATATTTAATTCAACCGTTTCAAACTGAAATGGAACTCGATTCAAATCGAGCTTTGAAAATAAAAATAATTCATCAATGAGTGTATCCATATGTCTTGCTTTCGTATGGATAGTCGTTAAGTACTTATCCATTTTTTCTGGTGTATTTGCTACCCCGTCTTTTATTCCTTCTACATATCCGATAATTGAGGTAATCGGTGTTTTTAAATCGTGAGAGATGTTTGAAATGAGCTCTTTTCGATTTTCTTCATACTGTGTTTGTATCTCTATCGACTCTTTTAATTTCTTTCTCATTTCTTCAAATCCTTGATTCAATTGCCCTATCTCATCGTGCGATGTAACTGGTATTTGAAAATCTAAATTTTCTTCTTTAATTTTCTCAGTCGCATCTTTCAATACAAAGATTGGTTTTATCACACTTCTTGAGACGAGATAACTTAATAATCCAATAAGCAACACGGCTAACAGTAAAAGTGATACAAACAAAATCGGAAATAATTTTTGTGTAAGATCTACAAATGAACTTTGCTTTTTTAATACAAATATACTCCCCTCTTCTTCCTGAGGAAAATAAAAATCAAACTTTACATATCGATAAAATGTATCACCTAGTTCCGTTGTACCACGACTATTAATATTTGCTGATTCAAATTTTGGAAGAGCTTCTTTTAAAGATACACTTTCAAATACTTTTGTAGTATAAGAAATGGTCTCTCCCTTTCTTACAACTATTTTCACCCCTTCTTTTTCAAGTGATGAAACGAACGATTCATCTAATAGTTGAGATTGATGTTTCTTTGCTGCCGACTTCAACTCAATATACGCATTCTCTTCTTCTGGTGTAAGTGGCTTTTGAATGTAAGAACTTTTATAGAAATTTTTCACTGACTCCAAATCACCTGTTATCGAAAAAACGATTAAAAATCCTGCAACTAATATAAGCGTAATAGAAACGAAAATGACAGCGATATAAGAAAATAAAAACCTTGTTTTAATAGACATATGTTACATCCTCACTTTATCAAACCTTATTACTAATAAGCATAAAAATATATGTTCAAATACTCAAGCGATTTTATAGTAATTTTAGCGTCAGTTTATAAAAATTTAATGTTCTTATTTTACAGTTGAAATTAGGAGGTTGAGATTCCATGTTCAAAAAAACATTAAGCATGATATGTTGTGTAATTTTTTTGCAAGGATGCTCGCAAGAACAAGAAGTTAAAAAGGAGATGACAAACATGGAGACCGCGCTACTAACAGCTACTGAGAAACAAGAAACGAATACTGTTATATCGTTACTCAAAAAAGGGGCTGACATAAATATAACAGACAATAAAGGACGTACTCCTCTTATGATTGCTACATACAAAAATGATGTAAAAACCGCCAAAGCGCTTATCGATGCGGGGGCCGACGTAAATATCCAAGATGATATGCAAAACAATCCCTTTCTTTACGCTGGTGCTGAGGGTTACTTGGATATTTTAAAACTAACGATTGATGCTGGGGCTGATCCAACGCTTACGAATCGATACGGCGGTACAGCTCTTATTCCAGCCTCAGAACATGGCTATATTAATATTATAAAAGAACTCCTCACACGAACAAATATCGATGTAAACCATGTAAATAACCTCGGATGGACAGCTTTAATGGAAGCCATCGTACTAAGTAACGGAAATGAAACACAACAACAAGTCATTCGCCTTCTTATTGAACACGGTGCAGATGTAAATATTCCAGACAACGATGGGGTTACCCCGCTAGAGCACGCTCGCGCTCATAACTTTAAAGAGATAGAGAAGATTTTGTTAGAAGGACATAAGTAAAAGCTAATTTTTGCCTTCCTCCCCCGCCCTATGCTACATTTAAGCCGTTACATCAATATTAATAGGGTGGGAATAAGAATGAACAAACCTAAAATTGGGATGATTGGACTTGGAAGTATTGCACAAAAAGCCTATCTTCCAACACTTACAAAAGAAACAGATTGGAATTTTGTAGGGGCGTTTACACCTAACGCGGAGAAAAGGAAACAAGTTTGCCAGCAATACCGTATTCAAGACTTTCATTCTATTGAAACGTTAGCTTCAGAATGTGATGCAATCTTCGTTCATAGTTCAACTGCTACGCATTATGAGATTGTTTCTGAACTTCTGAAAAAAGGAATCGATGTTTATGTAGATAAGCCGTTAGCTGCTACAGTGGAACAAGCTGAGAAACTAGTCGAATTGAGCGAACAGTACAATCGAAAGTTAATGGTCGGATTTAACCGCCGCTTCGTTCCTATGTACGTTGCGGCAAAAGAGCAAGCTCATGATATTTCGTGGATTCGAATTGAAAAACACCGTTCAAATAAAGTCGGGCCATATACGTACGACTTTACGATGTTAGATGATTACTTACATATTGTAGATACTGCTCGCTGGTTAGCTAATGATGACCTTAACGTCGTTCACAATATGATGCAAATCAATGAAAAGAATGAACTTCTTTACGGACATCATACATATACAACTCCAAGTGGACTGTTACTTTCTACAGCGATGCACCGCCATGCCGGTACAAATTTAGAACAAATTGAACTTGTAACGACAGGGAAAATCATTCGTGTAAAAAATATGAATACATTTGAAGTTGAAGAGGAAAACTCTGTTTCACAAAGCGGTTCACCATCATGGGATACGACGTTAAAACAGCGCGGTTTTGAAGATGCTGTTCATCATTTTATTGACTGTGTACACGGAGATACAAAGCCATTAGTAGATGGTTTGGAAGGATTAAAAACGCAGCAACTGTTGCAATCTTTACTAGATGATGTAAATAAAAATTAAAACGGATACATTTTTCAGAATTTACTTTCATTCCCATTTCCCCTTTATTTCTCTCGCAAATTTCTATAGAATATGTTGATAGGAATTATAAATTTCATAATGAATCGTGGAGAGGATGGGATTAACACATGTGGAACGAGTTTAAAAAATTCGCATTCAAAGGGAATGTAATCGATTTAGCTGTCGGGGTTGTAATCGGTGCTGCATTCGGTAAAATCGTTAGTTCTTTAGTAAAAGATATCATCACACCATTACTTGGTATGGTATTAGGTGGCGTTGACTTTACAGATTTAAAAATTACATTTGGTAAGTCATCTATTATGTATGGTAACTTCATCCAAACTATTTTTGATTTCTTAATTATTGCAGCGGCTATCTTTATGTTTGTTAAAGTATTCAACAAACTAACATCTAAAAGAGAAGAAGAAAAAGAGGAAGAAATTCCAGAACCAACAAAAGAAGAAGAACTTCTTGGCGAAATTCGCGACTTATTAAAACAACAAAATTCTTCTAAAGATAGAGCATAATTGAACGGATAAAAAGGCATGTCCCGAGGGGACATGCCTTTTCTATATACTATAACGTTTCCGAATTCATATGAATAAATAAAATAATACCAGCAACCATAAGTACCATAATACTACCTGCAAATAGTGTAATACCCATAAACATTAAACTTGTGCTCATATCCACTGATACACTTTCAATAAAAATAGAAATTACATACGTGATAAGGGCAATTCCTGCAAGAATACTTCCTGGAACAAATCGCTTTAAGCCATTTTGTTTTAACGTCATATATGCAAAAATAGCAGTCATACAAAGCGTAATTATCCAAAGAACGATCATCTTTTCTCCCCCCTCACAAACCTTTTCTTTCTATTATACATGACATTGCCCTATAATAGTTGAATTTGCACTTATGTGACATATAACAAGGAATACCCCCAACTGTAGCGAAAGCATTACAACATACACTTACACAATGAGGAGTGGTTCATTTGGAATATACTACTGTAGGGGATTTAGAGTTAGTCGAACGATTCGATTATGTTACGATTGACTTAAACAAACAGTTTTTTTATATCGAAGTTGTAAATCTACAAAGCAATAAAGCTGTACTAAAAATATCAATGAACTTAGAAAAAGACGAAACGATGATAGAGGGAAATACAATTCAGTACGATACTTTGCACATAGAGGCATTATTACAAGGGTTAAAATGTATTGCACAAACATGTATTGATTGCAATTTAAGCAACCAAGAGGAACTGTTCGCATTTCTAGAAGAAAATTAGCCCCAATTAAAAATGGTTATTTTTTACATTAATTGATATAATTATCATATACAAATATTCTTTATAAGGGAGTGTTCATAATGATTTGGATTTCACTAATCGTATTAGCCTATTTCATCATTCTCGTCCCAATACAGTATAACTATATGAAGATGCTCAAAGAAAAACAGAAGAAAATGAATGCCTCACAAAACGAACTATATGACAACATGTCTTATGAAGAATCCCAAATACTCTATCATCAAAGTAACGTCTTTACAATACCAGCTTCACTTGTAGCAAGTATTGTTTATAAAATGAAACATTCGGCATAAGGAGATTTCCCAAATGTACGCTGTACAATTATTGTTTGAATCTGTTCATTCTGGTGAGCCTGATCCTACGAAAATTGATGAGCATTATGAAGAGAGTCACGATACACTTTTTGAAGAAAGTATTATTCTTGTTAAAGCAAACAGTATAGAGGAAGCTCACGAATTAGGTGAAAAGATAGCTATACACTCTGAAGAATCGTACGATAATATGTACGGTGAGCAAGTAACGTGGACGTTTCGAAAAGTATTGCATGTGTTTGAATTAGACGATACACCATTTGAAACGGGAAAAGAATTGTACGCAAGATTTTTACACGTTAAGAAAAATGAAACGGTAGATACCGTAGTAAAAGCATACTACCCTGAATATGAATAAAAGCTCACAGCAAATGCTGTGAGCTTTTTTATACTTACTTCGTTGAATCTCTAAATTGGATACGATGAGGTAAGATAACAGTGTGATCTTCCACTTTTTCTTTGTTCATATACTTTGTTAATAGACGCATTGCTACTGCACCGATATCATACATTGGTTGTACAACTGTTGAAAGCTGTGGACGTACCATTAATGCAAGGCGTGTATTATCGAAACCAAGTACTTCTACATCAGTTGGTACGTTTAATCCAGCGTCTTGTGCTGCATGAATTACACCTAGTGCCATTTCGTCAGAAGATACGAAGATCGCTGTTGGCTTCTCATCACTGCTCCAAAGCTTTTCGAAAGCTTCGATACCTGAATCATATGTGTAATCTCCATCGATTACAAGATTTTCATCATATGAAATACCTACTTCTTCTAGAGCTTGTTTATAACCTTGTAACTTCTTCGCGCTTCCCGCTTTATCAATGAAAGGACCAGAGACGAAACCGATACGCTTATGTCCTTGCTCAATAAAGTGCTTCATTGCGTCGTAAGCTGCTTGTGTATAATCGATATTTACTGATGGCGTTTCATTTTGCTCATCAAATGACGCTGCTAATACGATTGGTACTGGAGACTTTTTGAATTCTTCAATGTGAATATCTGTAATATCTTCACCCATGAAAACAATTCCGTCTACTTGTTTTCCAAGCATCGTATTTAATAAATGGAACTCTTTCTCTTTGTTTTGGTCAGAGTTACTTAAAATGATGTTATATTTGTACATCGTTGCGATATCTTCAATTCCACGAGCAAGTTCTGCATAAAATGTATTTGAGATATCAGGAATAATAACACCTACTGTAGTTGTCTTCTTACTTGCTAGTCCACGTGCTACCGCATTTGGGCGGTATCCTAAACGATCAATTGCTTCTAATACTTTCTTTCTTGTTGTAGGCTTTACATTTGGGTTACCGTTCACAACGCGTGATACGGTAGCCATTGAAACGTTCGCTTCGCGCGCTACATCATAGATTGTTACGTTCATCTCATCGCACACTCCTTCTATTTTTGTTATCTATTTTTATGTATCGGTTACTTGAATGAAAAAAAGACATCAACTCTATTTGCAGATGCCACCAATCGTCCCGAGTTCTTCCTTTTACTAATGATACGATAAAAACGCAGGCTCATACAATATTTTCCCGCAAAAGTTTCGAAAAAATTCGCTTCTTTTCTCGTATTTTCGTATTTTTTATAAAAAAAAGGGCATTTTTTGTAAAAATATAGATGTTTCATAAGTAGAAACCTCATTTTAAGCAGTAAGATAGTAAATGAAATTTATATCGGCGATTTTTTTAATATATCGATCGCAGCTCGAAATATATCAGCGATTTTCCAAATATATCGACTTACCAACAAGAATCGACAATGATAGTCATTTGATGCGCTGGATCTGGAAGTACTTCACAACTGACAATAGAAGATCACGGCGTCCTGTAGAATGCGTTATATCGACAACGCCAGGGGTAAATAGGTTTCTTTCTTTAAAATCGGCACAGCGGAAATATGACGCGTATAACGCGGCGCTCTTTCAAATTCTTATATGTTACTTTATAGCTGATATATATACGATTTTCAAATCCCCTCTCAACAAACAACGTACACTTTCATTTAAAATAAAAAAAGACAGTTTAAACACTGTCTTTTTTTACAAGAAGGAAACAAACGGTTTATCGCTGTTTTTCTCTTTTATAACAATTGCCTCGATTTTATTCTCGGACTTTATCTGTAATTGCACTTTTGCACCTTTCGGTAATTGTTCTAACATACTTTGAGCAGCCAGTTGGGTAAGGGCCATTAATTCTGTTTTACCGTTATATTTAATAACAATATTCATATTTAATGTATCCATTTGATCTTTCTTATAAGAAACCTTAGCATTTACTGGGATAAAGTCTCCAGGAGAAAAACCTTTCATTGCCTCAGCAAATTTATTTATTTTTGTATTATCTTCTCCATGTGCTTGTGTAAATTCATCAGAAGGATATGAATACGCTTTTTCTTCAATCGTATTCCAATTTCCAAGATTCGTATCATTTTTTTGAACGGTAGCACTAGCAATATACGTACCATTTTTTAAAGAACTTGTACTTTCTTGCTTAAAGATAGCAAACGTAATTGGGGATTTATTATACTTGTCATTTTTATGAATAGCTTCAATAAGTTGCTTGGCAACTTCGGTCCCCTTAGACATTGCTTCTTCATTCGATACGCTTGAAGACATAGCTAAACCAATCATAACACCAGATAAACTTAGTTCGTTTGAATTCTGCTTCCCGAAATAGTCTTGTTCTATAATATTTGTCAAAACGGGTGCTTCTACTTTGGCGACTAGTTCATCAACTAACTTCTCAGGAATATACTGATTTAATTGAAGCACATGATTTTCTGTATCAAATTGCTCTTTTGCAATATTCATTAAACCATTTTCATACTCTGCTAAATCTAATTTAGAATTTGTTTTTATATTAGCTGTATTTATAACCTTTTGTTCTTTTAAAGGGATTACAGTTCTATAATAATCTTTAGAAACAGCAGTTCTCGGGATCATGCTTTTTTCTTTCGTATCTTTCTGTATAACTTCATCCTTCTTACTAATCGTATCATTACTACAAGCTCCTAGTAATAGACTTACGACCGCGAAAGATAATGCCATTTTCTTCATTACTTAAAACCTACTTTCAACAATCTAGTTATTTAGTTTGAACTATTAACAGTTTACCATTAAATATATTTCAACAAAAACAAAAAAAAGAAGCAAGCACCTTTCGCTTGCTTCTTTTTATTTAATATTCTCTTCTAAAGCATCTTTTTTAATATTCCAATGAGATGTATTCCATACTACCATCCCATCTTTTATGTATAAAACTTGCGGAGATTCATGTTTAATGCTGTACTGTTCTGCAACACGATTCGAAACATCTCTCGCATCTTGTACGTATAAGTAATACGCTGGTACCGCTCTTTCTTCACTACAATAAGCTTGGAATTCTGTATAGGCACCATGACTAATCGGGCATGTCGTACTATGTTTAAAAAGAACATAAGGTTCGTTTTTTTCTACTAGTACTTCAAGCTCTTCAATTGTTTCAACTTTTGTCATATTCATCACGATTCACCTCTCATACGAAGTCTAGAACGCTTCTCTTTCTTTTCAGCTTTCTTCTCAAGTCTTTCTAGTTTACGCTCTTCTTTTTCAACCTTTTTCTCTTGTCTTGTCGAACGATAATGATTGTATACTTCAATTGCTGCGCTACTCCACTGTACAACTTGCGCTACTTTATCTGCATTATTTTCAATTTCGTCCGTAACAGACTCTGATACATTACGAAGTTTCGTATTTAAAGAATGGATTGTCGTTCCAATTCCATCTACACCCGATACCACTTTATTTAATGATTGTGATTTCTGTTGGATGTCATCAGCTAACGCATTTGTTTTATGTAATAATTGCTCCGTCTCTACGCTAATCCCTTGCATTTGCTTTTCTAAACCTTCTAACGTGCTTGCAACGTTTTCTAACGTCTTCTGAACCGATAACAACGTTCTGCATACATACACTACTAATACAGCGAAAGCAACCGCGATAATAGCTGCACTTACATATAAAAGAACTTGCATTTCATCACTTCCTTTATCTTTTTCATACTTTCCCCTATTATACAATCATTTTCCGTTTCGTTCTAATCCCTATCTTTTCATTAGAATTTTCATACTTATTCGTCAACTTTAACATAAATGATTCAACAAATTCCACTAAGTAGGTTACAATAGGGGAGGATACATAATTAGTAGGGAGGCTTTACATATGAAAGATCCACGCATTGAAAAGTTAGCATACAATTTAATTAACTACTCTATCCGCTTACAAAAAGGTGAAAAAGTATTAATTGAAAACTTTGGCTTACAAAAAGAACTTGTAACTGCACTTGTAAAAGAAGCATATGCAGCTGGTGGTTTCCCATTCGTTTCTTTAAAAGATCATCAAGTAGATCGCTCTTTATTAATGGGTGCTACTGAAGAACATTTCGAACAAATCGCTGCGTATGAAGCAAGCGTAATGAAAGATATGGACGCTTATATCGGTCTTCGCTCTGGCGATAACATTAACGAACAAGCTGACGTGCCAAGTGAAAGAATGCAAATTCACGGTCAAACAGTTGGTAAGAAAGTTCATAGAGACATCCGCGTTCCAAAAACACGCTGGGTTGTTCTTCGCTACCCAAATGCTTCTATGGCGCAGCTTGCTAAAATGAGCACAGAAGCTTTCGAAGATTTCTACTTCGAAGTTTGTAACTTAGATTACGGTAAAATGGATAAGGCGATGGATAGCCTTGTTACATTAATGAATAAAACAGATAAAGTTCGCTTAACTGGTCCTGGAACTGACTTAACATTCTCTATTAAAGACATTCCAGCTATTAAATGCTCAGGTCATTTAAACATTCCAGACGGTGAAGTATACTCTGCACCAGTTCGTGATTCTGTTAACGGTACGGTTTCTTACAACACACCATCTCCTTACAACGGTTATACATTTGAAAATGTACAACTTAAGTTTGAGAACGGCCAAATTATTGAAGCAACTGCAAACGATACAGAACGCATTAACAAAATCTTCGATACAGATGAAGGCGCACGCTACGTTGGTGAGTTCGCAATCGGCGTAAACCCATACATCTTACATCCAATGGGAGATATCCTATTCGATGAAAAAATCGATGGCAGCTTCCACTTCACTCCTGGACAAGCTTACGACGATGCATGGAACGGCAACAACTCGAACATTCACTGGGATTTAGTATGCATTCAACGTCCTGAATACGGCGGCGGCGAAATTTACTTCGACGACGTACTAATCCGTAAAGACGGACGCTTCGTTGTACCTGAACTAGAAGCTTTAAACCCAGAGAACTTAAAATAAAAAAAAAACGCTCGGGATTTTCTCCGAACGTTTTTTTTTAATACTCTAATAACTCTTTTGCCACATCTTCTGGCACTTTAAAACTCATTTTCTTATTTTTCATTTCAACTTCCACATACGGGACATCTTTATATACTGTCATCACACCAATTTCATGTAACTCTTTTTTATCTTTACTCGACTCCGATAATTTTGGTGTATCTTCTTGATACATTGTAAATGTTTTCCCTTGCGGAGTATCTAAAGGAGCCGATTGCATTTCCCACTTATCCATTTTCATGACTTCAAACAGCTTTTCAATTTCTTTCTTATCGGTAATTACTTTTTTCTCACTTGAATCAGTAAGTGATTCAATTTCAACTTTTTGTGCCTTTTCTAAGTTCATATCTGCCTTTTCCTTCTTCGTACTACATCCTATTAAAAGAACGGATGCGGTTAGCAAAAGTAAAAATAACATAAGGACTTTTTTCATTTCTAATCCTCCTAACTACATAGAGCTACTTTTCTCGCTTTTTGTTTGCTGAAAATGAAAATAATATAAAAGCGCCACTGCAATAGTACCAATTAATATCGGAACATATAAAGGCAGATGCCATTTCGTATATACTTTAGTGCAGCCAACAAGCACAAACAAAATTTCCAAACAAAACAATGGTTTTACATATTTCATATCTTGCCTACCATTTCTATTTTTACATTTGGATTCTCTTTCTCGATAAGCGCCAAAAATTCATTCCTATCTTGCGGCATTGCAACCATATGTACTTTGTATGCATTCGTCGTAATTTCAAGGTATTTTCCAACTTGACGAACAACTCTTATATCTTTTAATACAACATCATCATTTAAAATGCCGTACTTTAATACACCATTTTCTACTTTATGCTTTTTAATAAATACCTCCCAAACGAGTGGCACATTTACAATAAGGCATAAACCCATCCCAATTAAAGCTGACATCCACTGGGATTTATTTGTGACAATCATGACAAGTGGATATACAAACATAAAGGCTAACGTGAGACAAACAAAAATTACTACTGACTTACTTCTGTGGATTGGAAAATTCATACACGCACCTCCTATCCTAAATTATACCATTAATTCCATTTTAGTTCATAAAAAAAGGCCATTTCTGAATGACCTTCTTAAAGAATATACCTATAACATTTCTTACTTATCTTGAATCTCTATCCACTCTGAAGCTAGTAAACTATATACAGCGATATCGTGAAAATGATCATATAACCATTCTTCATCTCTTAAAATACCATCTAACTTAAACGCTAAACGCTCTGGAATAGCGCGGCTTTTCACATTTTCAACACCGCATCTAATTTCCATTTTATTTAATTTTAAATTCTCAAATGCATAGTGAAGTACAGCCTTCACGCTACGCGTCATAATACCTTTCCCGCCAGCATCTTCTGCAAGGTAATACCCAAGACTCGCTGCTTTCTTCCCCCAACTTACTGGATGAATACCTACCATCCCAACGAGCTTTCCTTTATAACGTATACCACTTTCAAAACCGTCTCCCTCTGCAAACTTCTTTAACCACATCGGACAAATCTCATCATAAGCATCAGCAGATTTCATGCCATCTACCCAAGGAAGCCATCTTCTTAAATGGTTACGGTTTTGATTTATTAATTGATATAGTTCCTCTTTATGATGTTTTTCTAATAGTTGTAGTTCGATTTCTTCGTCTACTCGGAGTGTAAACATGGTTTTTAGCTCCTTTTAATTTTCTTATTATTCTAACACTTATAATTAGAAAATACCCCTCAATATATCAACGATTTTTAAAATATATCGACTTACCGACCAAATTCGACAACAATACTACACAACAAAAAAAGACGCACAGCCACAGCTATGCGTCTTTTCTATTACTTCTCTGCAACTTGAACTTCTTTTACGTAAGCTGCTTCGAATTTTTGGATGTCTCCTGCGCCCATGAAAATTAGAACGCCGTTTTTATGTTTCTTTAATACATCCGTTGTTGTATCTGTAATTAGTTCTGCACCGTCAATACGCTTCTGCAGATCTTCGATTGTTAATTCACCTTTGTTTTCGCGCGCTGATCCGAAAATATCACATAAGTATACTTGGTCAGCTTTGCTTAGGCTTTCAGCGAACTCATCTAAGAACTTTTCTGTACGTGAGAATGTGTGCGGCTGGAATACAGCGACAACTTCACGCTCTGGATGTTTTTGACGAGCTGCTTCAATCGTTGCATTAATTTCTGTCGGATGGTGTGCGTAGTCATCGATAATAACTTGCTCTCCCATCGGCTTTTCATTAAAGCGACGTTTTACGCCTTCAAAAGTTGTTAGCTGATGCTTAACTGCTTCTACATCAACGTTTTCATAATGGCAAAGCGCGATTACTGCTAATGCATTTAATACGCTGTGGTTGCCGTATCCTGTAATTTTGAACGTGTCATAGTACGTATTACGAACGAATACATCGAAAATAGTACCATCTGTTCTCTTTTGAATGTTACGTGCTTGGAAATCATTATCTTCTCCAAATCCATAGAAAATAACAGGTACTTTCGCTTGAATTTTTTGAAGTTCTTCATCATCTCCACATGCAATAATGCCTTTTTTCACTTGCAATGCCATCTCTTGGAATGCACTGAATACATCATTGATATCTGTAAAGTAATCCGGATGATCAAAATCAATATTTGTCATAATCGCATAGTCTGGATTGTAAGACAAGAAATGACGACGATACTCACAAGCTTCAAATACAAAATACTTACTATTTTCTACCCCATGCCCTGTTCCATCTCCAATAAGGTAAGATGTAGGGTGTGCACCTTGCATTACATGGGCTAACAAACCAGTTGTTGATGTTTTTCCATGTGCACCAGTTACAGCAACACTTGTGTATTGGTTCATAAGATCACCTAAGAAGTGATGGTAACGATGTACTGGGATGTTTAATTCTTTTGCTGCTACGATTTCTTCATGCGTATCAGGAAATGCATTTCCTGCAATAATCACTTGTCCTTCTTTTACATTACTTTTATCAAAAGGAAGGATTGAGATACTACGCTTTTCCAACGCTGTTTGTGTAAAGAAACGCTTTTCATAATCAGACCCTTGAACAGTATGCTTCATGTCATGAAGAATTTGCGCTAATGAACTCATTCCTGTTCCTTTAATTCCTACAAAATGGTAAACTGTCATCTTAAAGAACCTCCAACATTTCGAACTAATACAACGGCCTATCTATAAGACAGTATATGAATCTTTTCTTATTTTGGTAATCATCATACATTTTTGATGTAGTGAAGTTATTCTTCCCTTCACTTATCAGGATAAACTCGTACGTACTTCTTTTTTATGTCCATAACAAATCCATTATAGCAAAAAAGAAGCCGCTATACTATGATAACAGAAAAACTGATAGGGTCAATCACCTATCAGTTTTTCTCTCTTTTACATATCTTCTCTTTTTTCTAATTGAACACGCTCTAGACGTGGATTCGGACGATATTTACGGCCAGCTTTCGCTTCTGGTTTTCCATTTAATTCTACGTTATCACCAGTAAAGCCAATATTCATTTTTAATAAGCTACTTCCTACCCCGTATATATCAACCGGCACGTTTTGAGCTTCAAATTCACGAATACGCTTCTCATCAAATCCACCAGTTACAACGATGTCTACATGCTGGAATCCTTCATCATCAAGTGCTTTACGAAGTGCAAATACAAGCGATGGGTTTACACCACGTGGATCGAATGTTCCAAGTACTTCTGGGTGGCGAATGAAGTATTGATCTATCATTGTGCGAGATGTATCTACACGTACACCTTTTAATGTTGATCCAAATTCACGCGCTACGCGAAGTGCATCTGTAATGACATCATTATTGTAATCAATTAATACAACTAATTCATCTTCTGGGAATTTCTTATGATATGCTTTTGCCGCTTCAACAACATCACCATTAAACATTTGAATTAATGCGTGAGGCATTGTCCCCATACCACTTCTGCCCCACCATTCATTCATCGCATGCGTCGCTTGTGCGCTCATACCTCCGATGTATGCTGCATAACCGTCACCAGCTTGTTGTGTATAATGATCGTCACGGTCTCCCATGAAAATAACTGGTTTTTCTTTATCTACACTACGTGCAGCTTGGACAACGTTATATACGTTTGTCGCAACCGATGTACGACGAGCTAAAATCCCATCAATGACACCTTCTAAAAATCCGAAATTTTCATAAGGACCATGAATTGTTAACACTGTTTCAAATGGACTAATATTATCGCCATCTTTTAAAGAGTTAATTTCAAGTTCCTCAGGATTTTTAGCGAATGTTTGTAGCAATGCAATTACTTCATCTGTTCCGCAAAGAACTGCATTTTCCTTTTGGAAAAATTGCATCGTTACAACACTTTTCGGGCGAAATTCTTCAATGATTTCTCTAGTTTTTAAAAAGTAAACGGCAGAGAACCAACCTTCTCCAACACGTTCGTCAAATTTAAATGTTCTATTTGTTAGTCTATTTATTTCACCTTTTAATTTTAATTCAATTTCTTTCATGTCGCTTTACTCCCTACTTTACTATCCAACATTTTCTATTAGTATACAGCAAAACCATTTACTATACATTTGTTTCCTGCATAGCAGCGAATTCATCCTCAGAAATAAGGACATCTCTCGGTTTCGTTCCTCTTCCTTCAGAAATAATCCCTTGCGATTCCATCTCTTCAATGAGACGTGCCGCGCGATTATAACCGATGCGGAATTTTCGCTGTACAGAAGATGTGGACGCTCCCCCTTGTTCTACAACAAATTGACATGCATCAAAGAACAATTCGTCTTCCGACTCAGCTTGTTCTGTTTTCGCTAATAAATCCTCTTGCTTAAATAAGTAGTTCGGCTTCATTTGCTTTCTCACATGATCAACTGTTTTCTCAATCTCATCATCCGATACATATACACCTTGTACACGAACTGGTTTAGACGTACCGTTTCCTAAGAATAACATATCACCACGGCCAAGTAATTTTTCCGCGCCCCCAATATCGATAATCGTACGCGAATCAACTTGAGATGATACTGTAAACGCAATACGCGTTGGAATGTTTGACTTAATTAAACCTGTAATAACATCTACAGATGGACGCTGCGTCGCAACTAATAAATGAATACCACACGCACGTGCTTTTTGCGCAATACGACAAATCGCTTCCTCAACATCACCAGGTGCTACCATCATTAAGTCGGCTAACTCGTCAATGACAATAACGATATAAGGTAATGTCTCTCCTGGAATTTCTCGCCCACTTACAATCGTATTGTAACGAGTTAAATCACGAGCACCAGCGTGCGCAAACAATTCATAACGACGCTCCATTTCTTCAACTGCCCACTTTAAAGCCGCTGTCGCTGCTTTTACATCCGTAATAACAGGTGCTACAAGATGTGGGACAGAATTGTATGGTGCAAGCTCAACCATTTTTGGATCGATTAACATTAACTTCACTTCATGCGGTTTCGCTTTATATAAAATGCTCGTTAAAATTGCGTTAATACACACACTTTTACCAGAACCTGTTGCACCCGCAATAAGTCCGTGTGGCATTTTTCGAATATCCGTTACAATCGGATCGCCTGAAATATCAAGTCCAAGCGCAACTGTAAGCGGTGATTCACTCTTTGTAAACACAGGACTTCTTAAAATTTCACGAAGAAATACTGGCTTACTCTCTTTATTTGGAACTTCGATTCCGATCGCACTCTTCCCTGGAATCGGCGCTTCAATACGAATATCTTTCGCAGCTAAACTTAACTTAATATCATCACTTAAGTTTGTAATTTTATTTACTTTCACACCTGGATCTGGCTGTACTTCAAAACGAGTTACTGCCGGACCTTGCGACACATTAATAACATGTGCGCCAACATGGAAATTATTAAACGTCGTATCTAATAATTCTTTCTGTTCATCCAACCATTCCGTATTATCTAACGCTGCTTGCTGTGGAATTGACAACAACGTTAATGGCGGAACAGCATATGTCGGTGGTGTTTGCAATACATTTCGCATATCGTTCTCTCTTTGATTTACAACATATGCTTTCTCTTGTACTTCCGTACTCGAAATTGGCTTTTGTACTTGCTCTACCACTACTTGTTGTACTGGACGTTCTTCCACTTGTGGGTCTACTGCCACTTGCTGCACTGGCTTTTCTTCCACTTGTGGTTCCACCACTACTTGCTGCATTGGTTGTTCTTCCACTCGTGATTCCACCACTACTTGCTGCATTGGTTGTTCTTCTACTTGTGGTTCCACTACCATTTGCTGCATCGGTTGTTCTTCCACTTGTGGTTCCACCACTACTTGCTGCACTGGGCGTTCTTCTACTTGTGGTTCTACTACCCCTTGTTGCATTGGGCGTTCTTCCACTTGTGAGTCTACCACTACTTGTTGCATTGGTTTCTCTTCCACTTGTGAGCCTACCACTACTTGTTGCATTGGTTTCTCTTCCACTTGTGAGTCTACCACTACTTGTTGCATTGGTTTCTCTTCCACTTGTAGGTCCACTGCCACTTGTTGCACTGGTTTCTCTTCCACTTGTGGGTCTACTGCCACTTGTTGTACGGACTTCTTCTCTACTCGTTCACTCATAGAAGCTTGCATTGCATTCGTTCTAGCCGCATGTCTTTCCATTAATCTCGTTCTGTCTTGTTTCAACATAACAACATTAAATGGTACATGACGCTTTTTCTCACGTTTTGGTTCTTCTTTTTGTACAACTGGTTGTTTTTCCGCAATCGGCGCTTCTTCTACAACTGATTGTTCTTCTGCAATCGGTGCTTCTTCTACAACTCGTTGTTCTCCCACAATCGGTGCTTCTTCTACAACTCGTTGTTCTTCTGCAATCGGTGCTTCTTCTACAACTGATTGTTCTTCCGCAATGGGTGCTTCTTCTACAACTCGTTGTTCTTCCACAATCGGCGCTTCTTCTACAACTCGTTGTTCTTCCACAATCGGCGCTTCTTCTACAACTGATTGTTCTTCCACAATCGGTGCTTCTTCTACAACTGATTGTTCTTCCGCAATGGGTGCTTCTTCTACAACTCGTTGTTCTTCCACAATC
>NZ_JBNTQO010000013.1:0-139156 GCF_050630465.1 Bacillus basilensis
GGATCAAACTCTCCAATAAAGTTAGTTTGTCTAGCATCTAAAAATAAAAATTGACGTTTCACGTTGTTTGTTTCGTTTAGTTTTCAAAGTTCAACATCGCGTTTCAGCGACTTTTATAATATATCATAGTATATTATTTTCGTCAACAAGTTTTTTTCGATAACTTGTATCTCTCATTTGCTGACTCTGCCTATTATATAAGCTTTCTCTTATCTATGCAAGTATTATTATAAAAAAATAAAGAGGGGAGAAATCTCCCTCTCTTATTCTTCTGAAGAAACCTCTTCGCTTGTTTCTTCTTCGTCATCTTTTTGTGCTTTTGCTACCGTCGCTACCTCTTGCTCATCTTCTAATCGAATTAGACGAACACCTTGTGTATTACGTCCCATTTGAGAGATTTGATCAACTGGCATACGAATAATAACACCCGCTGCTGTAATTAACATAATGTCTTCTTCACCTGTTACAGACTTAACCGCTACTAATTTACCGTTCTTATCTGTAATGTTACAAGTCTTCAGACCTTTACCACCACGACTCTGTAGTCTATACTCTTCAACCGGCGTACGTTTACCATACCCATTCTTCGTTACGATTAAAACATTCGTATCTTCTTCAACAATTTCCATACCTACGACTTGGTCCTCTTCGCCTAGTGTAATAGCTTTTACACCAGCTGCATTACGGCCCATAGAACGTACATCTTGTTCGTTGAAGCGGATTAACATACCGTTACTTGTCCCTACGATAATATCTTTATCACCAGATGTTAAACGTACAGAAATCACTTCATCTTCTTCACGAAGCGAAATTGCAATTAAACCGTTCGTACGTATATTTGCAAATGATGAGAGTGGCGTTCTCTTAGAGATACCTTGTTTCGTTGTAAAGAATAGGAACTGATCGTCACCAAACTCACGAATTGGAATAATGGCGTTGATCCACTCACCTTTATCTACCCCTAATAGGTTAATAATCGGTAGCCCTTTCGCTGTACGACTATACTCTGGAATTTCATATCCTTTTGTACGGTATACTTTACCCTTGTTTGTGAAGAATAAAATATGATCATGTGTAGAAGTAGTCAATAAATGTTCTACGAAGTCATCATCGTTCGTTCCCATTCCTTGTACACCACGTCCACCACGGTTCTGTGTTTTGTACGTAGAAGCTGGTAACCTCTTAATGTAACCATTATGAGTTAACGTAATTGCAATATTTTGCTCTGGAATTAGATCTTCATCTTCAATAAATTCCATACCGCCGATTGTAATTTCTGTTCGTCTCTTATCATTGAAGCGCTCTTTTACTTCTGTTAATTCTTCTCGAATAATCTCAAGAACTTTCTCTTCATCTGCTAATATCGCCTTTAATTCAGCAATTAACTTCATTAAATCTTGATATTCTTGCTCGATTTTCTCACGTTCTAATCCTGTTAAACGTTGCAAGCGCATATCTAAAATCGCTTGTGCTTGTTTCTCACTTAAACCGAAACGTTCCATTAAACCTTGCTTTGCGATATCAGCTGTTTTTGAACTACGGATTAAAGTAATAACTTCATCAAGGTGATCTAACGCAATGCGTAATCCCTCTAGAATGTGGGCACGTGCTTCTGCTTTCTCTAATTCGTAAGCAGTACGTCTACGAATTACTACCTTTTGATGCTCTAAATAGTAATATAGATTTTGTTTTAAATTTAGGACTTGCGGCTCTCCATTTACAAGAGACAACATATTAATACCGAAGCTTGTTTGAAGTGCCGTGTGTTTATATAGATTATTTAATAGTACATTGGCATTTGCATCACGACGTACTTCCATAACAATACGCATACCATTTCGATCTGATTCATCACGTAAATCTGTAATACCTTCAATTTTCTTATCGCGAACTAATTCTGCAATTTTTTCAATTAATCGTGCCTTATTAACTTGATAAGGTAGTTCCGTTACGATAATAGATTGTTTACCATTTGATTTCTCTTCAATTTCAACTTTGGCACGAAGCATAATAGAACCTCGTCCTGTTTCATAAGCTCTACGAATACCACTTCGCCCTAAGATTAAACCTGACGTTGGGAAGTCTGGCCCAGGAATATACTCCATTAATTCCGCAATCGTAATGTCAGGGTTATGGCTTAATGCCAATACACCATCAATTACTTCGCCAAGTTGATGCGGCGGAATGTTTGTTGCCATACCAACTGCAATACCCGTCGTACCATTTACTAGTAGGTTAGGGAAACGAGCTGGTAATACAATTGGCTCTCTTTCAGAACCATCATAGTTATCTTGATAATCAATTGTATTTTTTGAAATATCACGTATTAATTCCATAGAAATCTTAGACATTCTTGCTTCTGTATAACGCATTGCTGCCGCTGAATCTCCATCAACAGAACCAAAGTTACCATGACCATCAACAAGCATATAACGTTGACTAAAATCTTGCGCCATACGTACCATCGTTTCATAAACAGCTGAATCTCCGTGGGGGTGATACTTACCGATTACTTCGCCGACAATACGCGCCGACTTCTTATATGCTTTATCAGCTGTAATTCCTAAATCATTCATCGCATATAAAACCCTACGATGAACCGGTTTTAACCCATCACGAACATCTGGTAATGCACGAGATACGATAACACTCATCGCGTAATCTAAAAATGAGGTACGCATTTCATGACTAATATTAATTTCTCGAATTCGTGCTTGTTGTTGATTGTCTGACATCAACGAGCACCTCCTCTTACATTTCCGTTACACATACATTGATTTATATGTAGAAGACAGGAATACTTAAATTCCTGTCATTACTCATTTAAATATCAAGGTTTTTCACGTATTTTGCATTTTCTTGGATAAAGTTACGGCGTGGCTCTACTTTATCCCCCATTAAAATCTCAAATGTTTCATCTGCTTCAATTGCATCTTGAAGAGAAACTTGAAGTAACGAACGTACTTCTGGGTCCATTGTTGTCTCCCACAGCTGGGTTGGATTCATTTCTCCTAGACCTTTATAACGCTGAATTCCAGGTTTAGGTTGGGCTGGTAATTCAGCTAGTATTTTTTCAAGTTCCTTATCGTTGTAAGCATATTGAATTTTTTTACCTTGTTGTACTTTAAACAATGGTGGTTGTGCAATATAGATATAACCACACTCAATTATTTGACGCATATAACGATAGAAGAACGTTAATAATAGGGTACGTATATGTGCACCATCCACGTCGGCATCCGTCATAATAATAATTTTATGATAACGAGCCTTCTCAATATCGAAATCCCCACCAATATTTGTACCAATTGCTGTAATAATTGTACGCACTTCATCATTAGATAAAATTTTATCTAATCGCGCCTTTTCAACGTTAATAATTTTACCTTTAAGTGGTAAAATCGCTTGGAAATGACGGTCACGTCCTTGTTTCGCAGATCCGCCGGCAGAGTCACCCTCTACGATGTAAATTTCACTGATTGCTGGATCTTTCGAAGAACAATCCGCTAATTTACCTGGTAAACTTGAAACTTCTAATGCACTCTTTCTACGTGTTAATTCACGAGCTTTTTTAGCAGCTACACGCGCGCGCGCTGCCATCGTACCTTTATCTACAATTTTACGCGCAACATTTGGATTTTCTAGTAAGAACTTTTCAAAGGCCTCCGAGAATACAGATTCTGTAATCGTTCTCGCTTCACTATTTCCAAGTTTCGTCTTCGTTTGTCCTTCAAATTGTGGATTTGGATGTTTAATTGATACGATCGCTGTTAAACCTTCACGAACATCTTCACCAGTTAAATTACTATCCGCATCCTTTAAAATATTATTTTTTCGACCATAATCGTTGATTACACGCGTTAGGGCAGTTTTGAATCCTACCTCATGTGTACCACCTTCATACGTATGAATATTATTTGTAAATGAGTAAATATGATTTGTATATCCTTCGTTATATTGCAACGAAACTTCAACCTGGATTCCATCTTTTGAACCTTCCACATATACAGGCTCTTCATGGATTGGTTGTTTTGAACGATTTAAATGCTCCACATAAGATTTAATTCCACCTTCATAATGGAACTCTTTCTTTTGCTTATGTTCACGCTTATCTTCAATTGTTAATTTAATATTACGATTTAAAAACGCCAACTCACGCATACGAGTTGCTAACGTATCAAATTCATATTCTGTCGTCTCTTTAAAGATTTCTGGATCTGGCTTAAAGCGAGTTATTGTTCCTGTTTGATTTGTATCACCGATAACTTTTAAATCAGCAACCGGAATACCTCTTTCGTATTTTTGGTAATGGATTTTACCATCACGATGTACAAATACCTCTAGTTCTGTTGATAATGCATTTACAACAGATGCTCCAACACCATGCAAACCGCCAGAAACTTTATAACCGCCACCGCCAAATTTACCACCAGCGTGAAGGACAGTCATAATAACCTCTACTGCAGGACGTCCCATTTTTTCTTGTATACCAACTGGAATACCACGTCCATTATCGGTTACAAGAATACTATTATCTTCTTCGATGCTAACATTAATTTCATCGCAATATCCTGCTAATGCTTCATCGATACTATTATCGACAATTTCCCACACAAGGTGGTGAAGTCCTTTTCCACTCGTAGATCCAATATACATACCTGGACGTTTCCGAACTGCCTCTAGTCCCTCAAGCACCTGTATTTGGCTTTCATCATATGCGTTCTCTTGCATTTGTTTTTGGTCCATTGACACAAAGATCACCTACTTTTCCATTTAAACGGGGGTTATGCCCTATCTATTTCACAATCTACCGTGCCGTTCGTTACATGAATTGTTTTTGCTTCTTTCAATGTTTCGTGTTCAATTCCGTCGACACTCGTCGTTGTCACAAATGTTTGCACCTTACCTTGAATTGTATTTAACAGATGTGATTGACGATAATCATCTAGCTCTGATAAAACATCATCTAATAAAAGAATTGGATATTCCTTAACTTCTGAGTAAATCAATTCAATTTCAGCTAATTTTAGGGACAGTGCGGTCGTTCGTTGTTGTCCTTGCGAACCAAAGACTTGAACATTTTTACCATTAACGAAGAATTGTAAATCATCACGATGAGGACCTATTAAAGTCGTACCACGGAAAATTTCACGTTGTTTCACGGATTGAAAACTTTCATAGTATACTTCTTTTATTTTCGACAAATCCATTGATTCTGATACATCTACGCTTGGTTTATAGATGATTTCTAACTCCTCTAATCCTCTACTAATCCCACGATGGATTGGTGCAGCCCATTCTTGTAGTAAGTGCAAAAACTCAAAACGTTTTCGCAATATTTTTGTACCATGTTCAATGAGTTGAAGTGTAAATACATCCAACATCGTTTCCTCATTTTTGCTATTCCCTTGCATTTTTTTAAGCAAGTGATTTCGTTGCGTGAGCACCTTTTGATATTGACTTAGTTCATACAAATAAACGGGTGCTATTTGTCCAAGTTCCATATCTAAAAAGCGTCTTCTTACTTGAGGGCTTCCTTTTACAAGATTTAAATCTTCTGGGGCAAACATGACAACATTCATTTCACCGATGTATTGGCTTAGTTTTTGTTGTTCAAGTTGATTTAACTTTGCCTTTTTGCCTTTTTTAGAAATATTTAACTCTAAAGACAAAGAACTGTTTCTTTTTTGCAAGCTACCTTTGATTTGACCATAATCTTCATCCCAGCGAATGAGCTCACGATCATTAGAGGTTCTATGAGATTTCGCCATCGCTAATACGTAAATAGCTTCCATCAAATTTGTTTTCCCTTGTGCATTTTCGCCAATAATTACATTGACCTTATCCTCAAAGGAAAGCTCTAATTTTTCATAATTGCGATAGTTTTTTAATTGTATTTCTTTAATAAACAAAGGGCTCCCCCTTTATGCCTGAACTTGGAAAGTTCCGCTTCCTGGAATTTCAATAATATCGTTCGCATACAGTTTGCGACCTCTTCTATTTTCAAGTTCTTGATTCACGTACACTTCATATTCTTGTAAAAACCATTTTACAGCGCCACCTGTATCAATTACATCGGCTAACTTTAAAAATTGTCCTAGTGTAATATACTCTGTTGAAATTTTAATACGTTTCATAAAATCGCTCACTTTCTGAAAGTGTTCATTCTTTCATTGTACTAAATAAACTAGCATTAGGAAAGTAATACCCAAAAATCAAATAAGGGCTACTAGCATCTGAAAACTAGCAACCCTTATTTCTTACTTAGTAAGTACGAACCGGTAAAATTAATTGAATAATGGATTCATCATTTACTGTACGAATTAAGAATGGTCTCATTGCTCCAGTAAAGCTAATCTTAATTTCAGTACTATCTAATGCCTTTAGTGCATCCATCATATATTTTGCACTAAAAGATATTTTTAACTCTTCCCCATCTACTTTTTCACATTGAACTTCTTCTACTACTTTTCCGATTTCTGGTGAATTGGAAGAAATTTCTAGCATTTCCTGTTCTAAGGTTGATAATTTCACAACATTATTACGACCATCTCTTGCTAATAGAGATGCACGATCAATTGCTTGTAAAAATTCTTTTGTATTTACAAAAATATCCGTTTTACTCTCTGCTGGAATTAAACGAGTTGTATCAGGGTAGTTTCCTTCTAACAATCTTGAGAAGAATAATAAATGTTTTGTACGGAATAATACTTGATACTCCGTAATAACGATATCTACCATTTCTTCAGATTCATCTAGAATTTTGCTTAATTCATTTAAACTTTTCCCTGGAATAACAACACTCGCTTGGAATTCATCTCCAATGCCTTCGATTTTTGCTTTTCTCAGGGCCAACCTGTGACTATCTGTAGCAATGCAAGTTAGTTCGCTGTTATATACCTTCCAGTTTACACCTGTCAAGATCGGTCTTGTTTCAGAAGTGGAAACTGCGAATACAGTTTGTCTGATCATATGTTTAAGTAAATCCGTTGGAATTTTAAAAACATGATGTTCTTCAATTTGTGGTAACAATGGATATTCTGCAGAATCTAAACCATTTAAATTAAACTCTGATTTTCCAGAAGTTATTTTTGTCATCAAATGATTTTCCACAGAAATTTCTACAGTTTCTTTAGGTAATTTTTTTACAATTTCACTAAAATATTTTGCCTGTAAAACAATACTTCCTGATTGTCTTACTTCTACGATTTCTTTTCCATCTTCTTCAACTGGGATAAAAGATTCAATCGAAATATCAGCATCGCTTCCTGTTAATGTAACTCCTTCTTCCGTAGCGACAACTTTAATTCCTGTAAGGATCGGAATTGTTGTACGAGAAGAAACAGCCTTCATTACATCTTGTACACTTCTTACAAGATAGTCTTTTTGTATTGTAAAACGCATAAAGAAAAACCTCCGGTAAGTATATGATTTTATTTAATTAATAAAGATAAAAAATAGTAGTAATAGTAGTAGGGCTTGTGGATATGTGGATAACTCCTTTGAAAGATGTAAAAACAGTCTATCTACATGTGGATAGACTGTGCGTAAAACAAGGGAAGTTATTCACACTATTCAGCTACTACTTTAAAATATCGTTAATTTCTTCAACTTGCTTTTGTAATTGCGTATCCGTTTTAAGTAGCTTAGAAATTTTTTCATGGGCATGGATAACGGTTGTATGATCACGTCCACCGAATTCTTCACCTATTTTAGGTAAGGAGGAGTCTGTAAGTTCGCGTGATAAATACATTGCAATTTGGCGAGGAAAGGCAACTGATTTTGTTCGCTTTTTCGCCTTGAAATCTTCTAATTTTACTTGATAAACATCCCCGACAGCCTTTTGGATATCATAAATGGAGATAATTTTTGGTTTAGAATTTGGAATAATATCTTTAAGTGCTTCAGCTGCTAAATCAGCATTAATATCTTTGTTAATTAAAGATGAATAAGCTACAACTCGGATGAGTGCGCCTTCTAGTTCACGAATATTTGAATCAATTTGATTTGCAATATAAAGCATGACCTCATTTGGTATATCAAGTCCTTCAGCCTTTGCTTTTTTACGTAAAATTGCAATTCGTGTTTCTAAATCTGGCGGCGTAATATCCGTAATAAGTCCCCATTCAAAGCGAGAACGAAGACGATCTTCTAAAGTTGGAATTTCTTTTGGTGGCCGATCACTTGAAATTACAATTTGTTTACTTTCTTCGTGTAATGCATTGAATGTATGGAAAAACTCTTCTTGAGTTTGTTCTTTTCCTGCTAAAAATTGAATATCATCTATTAATAAAACATCTACATTGCGGTATTTATTACGGAAATCGACCGCTTTATTATCACGAATAGAATTAATGAATTCATTTGTAAATTTTTCTGATGATAAATATACAACCTTTGCGTTTGGGTTATGTTCAATTACATAATGACCAATTGCGTGCATTAAATGGGTCTTTCCAAGTCCAACTCCCCCGTAAATAAAGAGGGGATTATATGCTTTAGCTGGTGCTTCGGCTACGGCCAATGAAGCAGCGTGAGCAAAACGGTTACCAGAGCCAATAACAAATGTATCAAACGTATATTTTGGGTTTAGCATACTCTGTGGTAAATGATTAGAATCATCTTGTGCTGAATTTGGTTTAGCAGGAGGAAGATCGATCTCCTCTTCCGCTTGACTTTGGGGAATAATAAAGCGAATAGCTAATTTTGCCCCTGTTAAATCATAAAGTGTTTCCGAAATTAGCTCTGAATAATGAGATTCTAACCAATCACGAGCGAATTCATTTGGAGCCGTAATTGTTAATACGTCTTTCTTTAAATTATGTGCGGTTGTTGATTTTAACCATGTTTCATAACTGGGTTTACTGACCTTTTTTTCTAGTTCTTTTAAGGCACTGTTCCATAAATCAGAGATGTTTTCCAAAGGTGTCCCTCCTTTACTAAGATGGTAAAAGAATAAGGTTGCGCAACAAATGTACAACCTAAATAAATATAAAATGTATATTTATACGAAACGTATTTTAAAACCTAAAAACGTCGTTTGTATATGAGATAGGGTTTTCGACAAAAAAAGCGAATGTGGATAAGCATTTACCCACATGTGATTAAAACTGTCCACATGTTATACACAATTTGTGGATAAGATAAAGATGTGGAAAACTTATTCAAAGTGAAAACACAACTATAATATCAAAAAAAAGTAGCTATAGCAATGAAATTAAGAAAGTTATCCACAAAATCAATACCTTGTGGAATAAACTTGTCCACAACACGATATACTGTGTAAAAGTACGAAACGAGTTTGTGGATATAAAAAACAAGAAAAAACATTTATCCACAAGGAAATATAGGATCTGTGAAAAAGTATGTGAATAGGTTCAAAATGAATATTTGATGAAAATTTCGAGAACCATTGACATTTTCCTAGTTGATTAACTATAATTTATAGGACTGTCTTTAACAGATATTCCTCAGGGAGGTGTCATATAATGAAAAGAACTTACCAACCAAATAAACGTAAGCGCAGCAAAGTACATGGTTTCCGCAGCCGTATGAGCACAGCGAACGGACGTAAAGTGCTAGCAGCTCGTCGTCGTAAAGGAAGAAAAGTATTATCTGCGTAGACCACTGATCGTTCAGTGGTCTTTTTTTCTAATAATAGTGAATTTCCGCTGATGAACTACAGGAGTGTCAATTGATATGAAGAAAAAACATCGTATAAAAAAGAATGATGAATTCCAGACGGTTTTTCAAAAAGGAAAATCGAATGCGAATCGTCAGTTTGTTGTCTATCAACTAGATAAAGAAGAGCAGCCAAACTTTCGTATTGGCCTTTCTGTCAGCAAGAAAATAGGAAATGCAGTAGTGCGTAACCGAATTAAACGTATGATTCGCCAGTCGATCACAGAATTAAAAGATGAGATAGATTCTGGAAAAGATTTTGTTATAATAGCAAGGAAGCCTTGTGCAGAGATGACATATGAAGAATTAAAGAAAAGCTTAATTCATGTCTTTAAACGCTCTGGTATGAAAAAAAATAAAAAGTAGCGTAAGGAAATGAATTACACTATATACATACCGATACAAGGAGGAGTAGGCTTTGAAAAAGAAATTAGGTTTACTAGCCATGGTTGTTGCATTAATGGCGATTACTGCTGGCTGTAGTGAAGTAAATCAGCCAATTACACCAAAAAGCACTGGAATTTGGAATGAATACTTCGTATACCCGCTTTCTCAATTAATTACGTATTTTGCCAACTTATTTGGTAGTAATTATGGTTTAGCAATCGTTGTTACGACTCTTATTATTCGTTTTGCATTATTACCATTAATGATTAAACAAACGAAGAGTACGAAGGCAATGCAAGCGTTACAACCAGAAATGGTGAAGTTAAAAGAGAAATATAGCTCTAAAGATCAGGCAACACAGCAAAAACTACAACAAGAAATGATGCAGTTATACCAGAAAAATGGTGTAAACCCATTAGCAGGATGTTTACCAATCTTTGTTCAGATGCCTATTTTATTCGCGTTTTACCATGCGATTATGAGAACAGCAGAAATTAGTAAGCATACATTCTTATGGTTCGACTTAGGACAGGCAGATCCGTACTATATCTTACCGGTTGTTGCGGCAATTACGACATTTATTCAGCAAAAACTTGCAATGGCAGGAACTGCTGGTCAAAATCCGCAAATGGCAATGATGATTTGGCTAATGCCAATCATGATTTTAATCTTTGCAATTAACTTCCCAGCTGCATTATCACTTTACTGGGTTGTTGGTAATATCTTTGGTATCGCTCAAATGTACTTGATCAAAGGGCCGGAAATTAAGGCTAGTAAGGCAGGAGGATCAAGCAAGTGAGTATAATTACTGCTAAAGGACAAACAGTCGAGCTGGCAGTACAAGATGCTTTAAGGCAATTAAATGTTTCAAAAGACCGAGTGGATATAAATATTATCGATGAGGGTAAAAGAGGATTCTTAGGCTTATTTGGGAACCGACCTGCAGTAGTAGAAGTTGTATTGAAGAAAGATCCAATTCAAGAATGTGAAGAATATTTAAAAAATGTTATTCACGATATGGGTGTGGAAGCTGAGATTAGTAAAATTGTAAAAGGACGCGAAGTTGAATTTACAATTTCTGGAGAAAACATAGGTGTTTTGATTGGGAAAAGAGGAAACACCTTGAATTCTTTACAGTATTTAACGAAACTTGTGGCAAATCGCAATACGAGGCAGTATATTGGTATCACACTAGATGCTGAAAATTATCGTAGTAAAAGAAAAGCTACATTAGAAGCACTTTCTTATCGATTAGCAAAACAAGTAGTAAGTACGAAAAAAAGAGTTGTGTTGGAACCTATGCCATCTTTTGAACGAAAGATTATTCACCAAGCATTATCTAATCATCAAAATATCATTACAACTTCTGAAGGAAAAGAACCACATCGACATGTTGTAATATCTTCCAAATGACCGGTTACTCAATTGAGTGCCGGTTTTTTTTTTTAGGGGAAAACAGGTGTGGATAACTGAAAAACACTAAACTTATCCACTGTGAATAAGTTTAGTGTTTTTTACATGAGGACATAATAAAATGAGTTATTATTCTTTTGTAGATAGGTTCGTTATGGTATTCTAATAATTTAGTGAAGAAAATAATCATGTTGAAATAGAGATAAATAAGCAAGTGAGGTGAAAGGACATGGAATTCGATACAATTGCCGCGATTTCCACAGCGCTTGGAGAGGGTGCAATTGCCATTGTTCGAGTAAGTGGGGATGATGCGGTTGAAAAAGTTAATCGTATTTTTAAAGGGAAGGACTTAACAGAGGTTTCTTCTCACACAATTCATTATGGTCATATTGTTGATTTAGATACAAATCAGGTTATTGAAGAAGTGATGGTGTCTATTATGCGTGCACCAAGGACTTTTACACGTGAAAATATAGTAGAAATTAACTGTCATGGTGGACTTGTTTCGGTAAATAAAGTATTGCAGCTTATTTTAGCGCAAGGAGTACGATTAGCAGAGCCTGGTGAATTTACAAAACGTGCTTTTTTAAATGGCCGTATTGATTTATCACAAGCAGAAGCTGTTATGGACTTAATCCGTGCAAAAACAGATCGTGCAATGAACGTAGCAATTAATCAAATGGAAGGGCGATTATCTAAATTAATCGGCCGTCTGCGTCAGGACATATTAGAAACGTTAGCTCATGTTGAGGTAAACATAGATTACCCGGAATATGATGATGTGGAAGAAATGACACATACTATTTTAATTGAGAAAGCTACACATGTTCGTGCTGAAATTGCAAAAATATTAGAAACATCGAAGCAAGGAAAGATTTTACGTGAAGGTATTGCTACTGCAATCATCGGTAGACCTAACGTTGGGAAGTCATCGCTATTAAATAGTCTCGTTCAGGAGAAAAAGGCAATTGTAACTGATATTGCAGGAACAACTCGTGATGTTATTGAAGAGTACGTTAATGTGCGTGGTGTACCACTTAAACTTATAGATACAGCCGGGATTCGTGAAACAGAAGATGTTGTTGAACGAATTGGTGTAGAGCGTTCAAAGGAAATGATGAGCCAAGCTGATTTAGTGTTAGTTGTCGTTAATTATAGTGAAGCTTTAACGAATGAGGATGAAGATCTATTCCGTGCCGTACAAGGAAAAGATTTCATTGTCATTGTAAATAAGACAGATTTACCACAAGCAATCGATATGGAACGTGTTACAGCATTGGCAGCGGGAAATCGTGTTATTACAACGTCGTTAATTGAGGAACAAGGAATAGATGAGCTTGAAAAGGCAATAGCTGATTTATTTTTTGAAGGAACAATTGATTCTGCAGATGTGACGTATGTTTCTAACGCGAGACATATTGGATTATTAACACAAGCAGGAAGAACAATTGGAGATGCAATTGAGGCGATAGAAAATGGTGTGCCAATTGATATGGTACAAATTGATTTAACACGGACGTGGGAAATACTTGGTGAAATTACTGGTGATACCGTTCATGAAAGCCTAATTGACCAGTTGTTCTCTCAATTTTGTTTAGGAAAATAATATAGCGATGTTTTAGAAAGATAGAGATTATTAGGAGGAATAAACGATGGGATACAATGCCGGTTCATACGATGTCATAGTAATCGGTGCAGGTCATGCAGGATGTGAAGCTGGTCTTGCGGCAGCACGAATGGGCTCCAAAACATTAATGTTAACAATTAATTTAGATATGGTAGCGTTTATGCCATGTAACCCTTCTGTTGGTGGACCAGCAAAAGGGATTGTTGTTCGTGAAATTGATGCATTAGGCGGAGAAATGGGACGCAACATTGATAAAACGTATATTCAAATGCGTATGTTAAATACAGGTAAAGGACCAGCTGTACGCGCACTTCGAGCACAAGCAGATAAGTTCTCTTACCAGCATGAATTAAAGAAAACAATTGAAGAAACACCAAACTTAACGTTGTTCCAAGGAATGGTAGAGCGTTTAATCGTTGAAGATGGCGAATGTAAAGGGGTAATTACGCAAGCTGGTGCTGAATATACAGCAAAAACAGTTGTAATTACGACTGGAACGTTTTTACGCGGTGAGATTATTATGGGAGATTTAAAATATTCGAGCGGTCCGAATAATCAACAACCATCTATTACGTTATCAGAACATTTAGAGGAGCTTGGATTTGATCTTGTTAGATTTAAAACAGGTACACCTCCGCGTGTAAATAGTAATACGATTGATTATAGTAAAACAGAAATTCAGCCAGGTGATGATAAACCACGAGCTTTCTCTTTTGAAACGACAAAATTTATTATGGATCAAATTCCATGTTGGTTGACGTATACAAGTACGGAAACACATCGTTTAATAGATGAAAACCTACATCGCTCAGCTATGTATTCTGGTATGATTAAGGGAACAGGACCTAGATATTGTCCTTCAATTGAAGACAAAGTAGTAAGGTTTAATGATAAACCACGTCATCAAATTTTCTTAGAGCCAGAAGGACGTAATACACAAGAAGTGTATGTACAAGGTTTATCCACAAGCTTACCAGAAGACGTGCAGCGTGATATGCTTAGAACAATCCCTGGTCTAGAAAACGTTGAAATGATGCGTACAGGTTATGCAATTGAATACGATGCAATTGTGCCAACACAACTATGGCCAACACTTGAAACGAAAAAAATTAAAAATTTATATACAGCAGGACAAATTAACGGAACTTCTGGTTACGAAGAGGCAGCAGGACAAGGACTTATGGCTGGGATTAATGCAGCATGTCGTTCTTTAGGTAAGAAAGAAGTTATTTTAGGGCGTGAGGATGCTTATATTGGTGTCTTAATTGATGATCTTGTTACGAAAGGTACAAATGAACCATATCGTTTATTAACGTCTCGTGCAGAATACCGTCTATTATTACGCCACGATAATGCTGATCTTCGTTTAACTGAAGTTGGTCGTGAAATTGGATTAATTAAAGAAGAGCGCTATGAGCGATTTACAAATAAAAAGTTACAAATTGAACAGGAAAAGGAACGTTTAAGCAGCATTATTATTAAACCACGTCCTGAAGTTCAAGAATTGATTCGCAGCATTGGTGGAAGTGAATTGAAAGATGGAATACGTGCAAGTGACTTATTACGTCGTCCAGAGATGACATATGAGCATATTCATCTTTTAGTACCAAGTGAAGTAGAATTAAGTGATGAAGTGACAGAACAAGTTGAAATTCAGATTAAGTACGAAGGATATATCGAAAAATCTTTACAGCAAGTAGAGCGTATGAAAAAAATGGAAAACAAAAAAATTCCTGTAGATATTGATTATGATGCGATTTCTAGCCTTGCATCAGAAGCTAGACAGAAATTGAAAGATGTTCGTCCACTTTCAATGGGGCAGGCTTCACGTATTTCTGGCGTAAATCCAGCGGATATTTCCATTTTACTTGTGTATATTGAACAAGGAAAAATTGCGCGAGTATCGAACCAATAAATAGTAAGGAGATATTGTTAGATGAACATAGAACAATTTCAATCTATGCTAGAAGAGAAGGGTATCACCCTCTCTTCTAGACAGTTAGAGCAGTTCGAAATCTACTTCGAAACATTAGTAGAATGGAATGAAAAAATGAACTTAACGGCTATTACGGGGAAAGAAGAAGTATATTTGAAGCACTTTTTTGATTCCATTACAGCTGCTTTTTACTATGATTTTTCAAAACCATTCTCAATTTGTGATGTTGGCGCAGGAGCTGGATTCCCAAGTATTCCATTAAAAATCTGTTTCCCGCATTTAAAAGTGACGATTGTAGACTCGTTGCAAAAACGTATTAATTTCTTAAATCATTTAGCACAAAAGTTGGAATTAAGTGACGTCGCGTTTTGTCATGATCGTGCTGAAACATTTGGGAAAAAAGAAGGTGTACGTGAATCGTACGATATTGTAATGGCACGTGCAGTTGCACGTCTTTCAGTATTAAGTGAGCTATGTTTACCACTTGTAAAAGTTGGGGGAACATTCATTGCAATGAAAGGTGCTGCAGCAAACGAAGAAATTGAAAATGGCAAGTATGCTTTAGAGGTGCTAGGCGGGAATTTAAAAGAAATGTCTACGTTCCAATTACCGTTTGAAGAAAGTGAACGTAATATTTTATTAATCGAGAAAAAGCGCAAGACACCAAAGAAATATCCACGCAAACCGGGAACACCCAATAAATTACCTATTGAAAAATAAATCTTATTAGACGTAAGATTAAATTATATAAATGAAAACGTAAATGTTTCATAGGAAACATTTTATGGAGAATAGTCAATAGGCCTAAAAGGTGGTGGAATATGTATGAAAAATACGTTTTCTCGTTTATTTGGCTTTGGAGATAAAGAGAGCGAATTCGAATTACAAGACGAAAGCCATGAAGAAATAGATAAAAAGGTATATGAAGAAATACAAGAAATTCCGATAGTAAATATTACCCCTAACCGTTATCAACCACGAACAGTTTTTGATGATGCGCGTATTGAGGAACTAGCATTAACGATTCGTACACACGGACTTATTCAACCAATTGTTGTGAGGCAGTATGAGGATGATAAGTACGAGATTATTGCTGGAGAAAGACGTTTTCGTGCGGCAACAAAGTTAGGTTGGGAGAAGGTTCCTGCAATTATAAAGAACTTAAATGATACAGAAACAGCTTCTGTAGCTTTAATTGAAAACTTGCAACGTGAGGAACTAACAGCAATCGAGGAAGCTGTGGCCTATCAAAAGCTAATTGAGTTACATAATTTAACACAAGAAGCATTGGCACAACGACTTGGAAAAGGACAATCCACAATCGCAAATAAGTTGCGATTGTTAAAGTTGCCTGAAGAAATAAAAAGCGCATTATTAGAAAAAAGCATTACAGAACGCCATGCTCGCGCGCTCATTCCTTTAAAAAACGAGGAATTACAACTGAAGGTTTTACAGGAAATTGTGGAGAAACAACTGAATGTAAAGCAAACAGAGGAACGAATTGCGAAATTACTAGAGGAAGCAAAACCGAAGCGTAAGGCAAAGCAAAAAGCAGTAAGTCGAGATACTAGAATTGCTATGAATACAATTAGGCAGTCCTTACAAATGGTTGCTGACAGTGGTTTAAATGTTAATTCTGAGGAAGAAGAATTTGATGAGTACTATCAAATTACAATTAAAATTCCGAAGAAAAAATAATAATGGCGCGTTAGAGACCTGATCCTATTGGATAGGTCTCTTTTACTATATTTTCTTGTGAGATGAAGAAGGAGTTTACAAATAAATTTTGAAGTTTAATAAGGACGTAAAAGAAAAACTTTTATTTCATGTTACAATAAACGTAATTGTTACTAGAATAAGATAGAAAGGTTGAAAGTAGGTGACATCATGGGAAAAATCATTGCTATTGCCAATCAAAAAGGTGGCGTTGGGAAAACAACAACATCTGTTAATTTAGGGGCTGGATTGGCACAAGTAGGTAAAAAGGTCCTTCTTGTAGATATTGACGCTCAAGGAAATGCAACGACTGGTGTGGGAATTGAAAAATCCGAATTAGATCAATGTATTTACAACGTTCTTGTGGAAGATGCAGATGTTCAAGGGGTTATACGTAAAACCGCAACTGAAAACTTAGATGTTCTACCCGCTACAATTCAATTGGCAGGTGCTGAAATTGAATTGGTACCGACTATTTCCCGGGAAGTACGTTTACAAAGGGCATTACAGCCAGTTCGTGATGAATATGACTATATTATTATCGACTGTCCCCCGTCCTTAGGGTTATTAACGATTAATGCATTAACCGCAGCAGATTCTGTTATTATTCCTGTTCAATGCGAATATTACGCACTAGAAGGATTAAGTCAGCTATTAAATACAGTTCGACTTGTGCAAAAGCACTTAAATAAAAATCTAGCAATTCAAGGTGTATTGCTAACAATGTTGGATGCCCGTACAAATTTAGGGATTCAGGTTATAGATGAAGTGAAAAAGTATTTTAGAGATAAAGTATATCGTTCAATTATCCCTCGTAATGTTCGCTTGAGTGAAGCACCAAGTCATGGGAAACCAATTATGCAGTATGACGCTAAATCAAGAGGGGCAGAAGTATATATAGATTTAGCAGAGGAAGTGATTGCAGGTGGCTAAAGGATTAGGAAGAGGAATCAATGTGTTTTTTCCTGATTTAGATGTGAAAGAAGAAGAAACAATTCAGGAGATTACGATAACTGAATTAAGACCGAATCCATATCAACCACGTAAACACTTTAATAAAGATGCGATTCAGGAATTATCGGCTTCTATTAAAGAGCACGGCATATTACAACCGTTAATTGCTAGGAAGAGTATTAAAGGATATGAAATTGTTGCAGGTGAAAGAAGATATCGTGCTGCTAAAGAGGCCGGACTCGAAAAGGTACCTGCCGTTGTAAGACAATTAAATGAGCAGCAAATGATGGAGTTTGCATTGCTTGAAAACTTACAACGTGAAGATTTAAATCCAATGGAAGAAGCAATGGCCTATCAAATGTTAATGAATGAGCTAAATGTAACGCAAGAACAATTAGCAAAACGTCTTGGTAAGAGCAGACCTTACATTGCAAATTATACGCGGTTATTAAGCCTCCCTCCGTTTGTACAAGACATGATTGCAAATGGTCAACTTTCAATGGCTCATGGGAGAACGTTACTTACAATAAAAGATGGAGAACAATTGAAATCTTTATTGAAACGAATCGAAAAAGAAGGATTAAATGTTCGTCAATTAGAGAAAATTGTTCAGGAGATTAATCAGCGCGTTTCACGTGAAACAAAACAAGTGAAAAAAGAGAGAAACATATTTTTTGTAGAACGCGAAACGTTCTTAAGAGAAAAATTTGGCACAGATGTGAAAATTAAAGAAACGAAAAAAGAAAAAGGTAAAATCGAAATTGAATTTTTTAATAAAGAAGATTTAAATCGTATTTTAGAATTATTAGCGCAGAAAAATTAAAAAGCAAACCATCTTATTATTTATAGATGGTTTGCTTTTTTTAATACAGATAATTTTTGATCTGTTTCTTTTATACTTTGTGCAATTACATCAGCCATTTTCATAACTAAACTTAATCTTGTATTTTGCAGAACGAAAAACTCCATAAAACCATTTAGATTTACGATGCCATGAATATGTAGGTCACCAACTGCAGGTAATTTCTTATTCATTGCAGCTCCGGGTTTACTAGGCCCCATTCCGGTAGTGATGGAACCGATGCTTTGAGACTTTCCTAAACAGGCATCAACCGCAATTATAAATGAAGTAGGATTTTCTTTCTGTATATTCTGAAATTTTTCTTCTAAATTTAGCGCATGTACCGGCTCATCTAGTGTGCCGAACACTTGGAAGTTTTTAATTCCTACTTGTTCTAATTTCGTACCGACTAACGGACCGAGTGCATCGCCTGTAGAACGATCTGTTCCGATGCAAACGAGAATAATCGGTATATTCGTTTTAATAGGGATATGGGAAAGTAAGAAGTTACTGATTGTCTCGGAGGCTTCTACGTCTTGGTGCATAACATTTTGAGTTTCTTTTTCGAAAAAGGGTAAGCGAAAACTTCCAATATTCATGAAGCATCCATCCTTTTAATAAATTTTCAAAATATGTTATATGGTGAGTAAAATGGAAAACTATAAGTGCGTACTTTCTGTAAAACTTGAGTGAAAACGGAAATAATAGTACTAGTATATATCTATTCGTTCCATTTTATACCTGCATGGAAGTTAACAAATGTAATTAAAATCATAAAAATTTTTCAGCAATTAGAAGACTTCTGATACAATAAGAAGGATAACTAAAAAGAAATTTTGGCTGGAGAGGTAGAGGTACATGGATTTATTAACGAAGTGGTTTAATGCTACGAAACAGTATTTATTAAATGCTGATCGTTGGGCTGATATTGGAACAGCGACATTGAAAATATGTATTATTTTAATCATTGGTGCAGTTGTTGTACGAGTTGCGCGTGCAATTGTACGAAATGCGTTTCGTATGGGAAGTCGTTCGCCAATTCAAATTTCAGAACGTCGTACAGTTACAGTAGCAAAGTTACTTGAAAATATTGTGGCATACGTTGTTATGTTCATTATGCTAATTGCGATTTTAGGTGTGTTTAATATTAATGCATCTGGTTTATTAGCCGGTGCCGGGGTAATTGGTTTAGCGGTCGGATTTGGTGCTCAAAGTTTAGTGAAAGATGTCATTACAGGGTTATTTATCTTGCTAGAAGACCAATTTTCAGTGGGAGACTATGTGAAAATTGGCCAGTTTGAGGGAGTCGTTTTAGAAATTGGACTTCGTACAACAAAAATAAAGAGCTGGACAGGCGAAATTCATACTTTACCAAACGGAAGTATCATTCAAGTTACTAACTATTCAGTTAGTAATAGTGTTGCATTTGTTGATGTATCTATTTCGTATGAGGCTGACATAGCGAAAGCAGAGCAAGTCATTGAAGAATTATTAGAAGAATTACCTGCGCAATATGAGCAAATGGTAACAACGCCTCTGTTATTAGGCGTGCAAACATTAGCTGCATCAGAAGTTATATTACGTGTTATTGCAGAAGTAGAGCCGATGCAACATGCGGTTATTGCAAGAGCACTTCGTAAAGAAATTAAAAATCGTCTAGATTTACATGGTATTGAAATTCCATATCCACGTATGGTTTTATATAATCGTGAAGAATTGGTGAGTGGAAAAGCAATTTAGTATGGAGAGGGGTTTGGAGAATGGAGCAAAAGCAGTATAACTTGTACGATGTTGTGGAAATGAAGAAAGCCCACCCATGTGGTGAGAATCGTTGGAAGATTATTCGTATGGGAATGGATATCCGCATTAAGTGCGAGGGATGTGACCATTCAGTAATGATTCCTCGAAGAGAGTTTGATCGTAAGGTGAAAAAAATACTTGTGAAGCACGAAGAATAGAGAGAAAGTAACAGTTGCAGTGGGTAGCTGTTACTTTTTTTCGTTTGGAGGAAACTTGTCATTTTTTTCGTTACTATCTATAATGATGAAAGATTGAGACATAGGAGTGAAAAATATGGGATTAACGGCTGGGATTGTTGGATTACCTAACGTAGGGAAGTCCACTTTATTTAATGCAATTACACAAGCAGGAGCAGAATCTGCAAACTATCCATTCTGTACAATTGATCCAAACGTAGGAATTGTAGAAGTACCAGATGAGCGTTTAAATAAATTAACGGAATTAGTAGAACCGAAAAAAACTGTTCCGACTGTATTTGAGTTTACTGATATTGCAGGTATCGTAAAAGGCGCTAGTAAGGGTGAAGGATTAGGAAATAAGTTCTTATCTCACATTCGCCAAGTAGATGCAATTTGCCAAGTTGTTCGTTGTTTTGAGGACGAAAATATTACGCACGTTTCAGGGAAAGTAGATCCAATCGATGACATTGAAACAATCAACTTAGAGCTAATCTTAGCAGACTTAGAATCTGTTGATAAACGTATCGAGCGTGTTGCGAAACTAGCAAGACAAAAGGATAAAGAAGCAGTATATGAGCATGAAATTTTAGTACGTTTAAAAGAAGCTTTCGAAGAGGGAAAACCGGCTCGTACTGTTGAATTTACAGAAGAGCAGATGAAGATTGTTAAAGGTCTTCATTTACTGACAACGAAAGAAATGTTATACGTAGCAAACGTAAGCGAGGACGATGTTATCGATCCTTCTGAAAACAAATACGTACAGATGGTAAAAGAATTTGCTGCAAATGAAAATTCTCAAGTAATCGTTGTATGTGCAAAAATCGAATCAGAAATCGCTGAGTTAGACGAGGAAGAGAAAAAGGTATTCCTTGAAGAACTAGGCATTGAAGAATCTGGTTTAGATCAACTAATTCGTGCTGCATATGATTTATTAGGACTTGCTACTTACTTCACAGCCGGTGTGCAAGAAGTACGTGCATGGACGTTTAAACAAGGTATGAAAGCACCACAATGTGCGGGTGTAATTCATACAGACTTTGAGCGTGGATTTATTCGTGCGGAAACAGTTTCTTATGATGATTTAATGACAAACGGTTCTATGACAGCTGCAAAAGAAGCTGGAAAAGTACGTTTAGAAGGAAAAGAGTATATCGTAAAAGACGGAGACGTTATGCACTTCCGCTTCAACGTTTAATTTAATATTTCCTAGGAAAAATAAAGATATGAGCTTGGCAAATATATTATGTGTTTGCCAAGTTTTTTATGTATGGGTGAGTTGATTCATCTAACTTACTATGATATAATCTAAACTCGTGAGTAATTACTATAAATTAATTGCTCCTTGCCCATTATGGGCCGTTTAGACCAAAAGGAGGTGAAAGTGTAATGAGAAAGTACGAAATTATGTACATCATTCGTCCTGGCGTTGAAGAAGAAGCTCAAAAAGCTTTAGTTGAACGTTTTGCAGGTGTTTTAACAAACAATGGTGCAGAAATCATTAACACGAAAGAGTGGGGTAAGCGTCGTTTAGCTTACGAAATCAACGACTTACGTGAAGGTTTCTACATGATCTTAAACGTGAACTCTAACGCAGAAGCGATTAACGAATTCGACCGTTTAGCTAAGATCAACGAAGACATCCTTCGTCATATCGTTGTTAAAGAAGAAGAAAAATAATTGATATATAAGGGAGAGTGGTTCGATTGATGAATCGTGTTATCCTCGTTGGTCGTTTAACTAAGGACCCTGACTTACGTTACACGCCCAATGGTGTTGCAGTAGCTACTTTTACGTTAGCTGTGAATCGCGCATTTGCGAATCAACAAGGTGAGCGTGAAGCTGACTTTATTAATTGTGTAATATGGCGTAAACAAGCAGAAAACGTAGCAAATTATTTGAAAAAAGGTAGCTTAGCAGGCGTAGATGGACGTCTTCAAACTCGTAATTACGATGGACAAGATGGTAAACGTGTATATGTAACAGAAGTTCTTGCGGAAAGCGTACAATTTTTAGAGCCGCGTAATGGCGGTGGGGAGCAACGTGGTTCATTTAATCAGCAACCATCAGGAGCTGGTTTCGGTAACCAAAGCTCTAACCCATTTGGTCAATCTAGTAATTCAGGCAACCAAGGTAACCAAGGAAACTCTGGATTTACGAAGAATGACGATCCATTTTCAAATGTAGGTCAACCGATCGACATTTCCGACGACGATTTACCGTTCTAATACAGTAAATTTGTTAGTTTTAACTAAGAATGGAGGGAAATAGACATGGCAGGACGCAAAGGTGGACGTGCGAAACGTCGTAAGGTGTGTTTCTTCACAGCTAACGGCATCACTCGCATTGACTATAAAGATGTTGATTTATTAAAACGTTTCGTTTCTGAGCGTGGTAAAATTTTACCTCGTCGTGTAACAGGAACAAGCGCGAAATACCAACGCAAACTTACAGTTGCAATTAAACGTGCTCGTCAAATGGCACTTTTACCATATGTTGGTGAATAATAGCGTATGAAATGCACAGTAGAGTCGAACTCTACTGTGCATTTTGCTATGCTTTTCTTTTTTTGAAAGAGAGGTTAGAGGATGAAAAATACGAAATTTATTACTGAAGGTGCAGCGTTGTTAGCGATATATGCAATATTGTTGCTTATATCTATGTATGTTCCGATTTTAGGTACGGTTGTAACGTTTGCGTTGCCATTGCCATTTATATTGCTAACGATAAGATATAAATTATCTAATGCCTTTGTAATTTTTACAGCGGCGCTTTTTATTACTGTTATTGTTAGTCAGCCGATGAACCTAGTGAAGACAACTATGTTTGGATTGATAGGTATCGTTTTAGGATATATGTATAAAAAACGAAAAAAGCCGGTAGAAATTTTGATGGCCGGGACGGTTGCATACTTAATTGGTATTATGCTCATTTATGTTGTGAGTATAAAGTTTTTTAACATAGATTTAATGAAGCAAATGCAAAATATGTTTAATGAAAGTATGGCGCAAAGTGAAAAGATAGTTAGTGCTGCTGGTATGCCGATTAGTAAAGAGCAAAAAGAGTTATTTGCACAAATGAATGATATATTACAAACGTTATTTCCAAGTATACTTGTGCTCGTTTCTGCATGTTGTTCTTGGATCACAGTAATATTGTCGGGCAGTGTTTTGAGAAAGTTAAAACACGATGTTATAGCTTGGCCTAAATTTAAAGATATACAATTACCAAAGGGTATTGTTTGGTATTACGTTATATTTATTTTGCTATCAACTTTTATAAAAGTAGAACCGACATCATATTTACATATGGTATTTTCTAACCTATATGTCATATTTGCTTTACTACTCGTACTGCAAGGTCTGACATTTATCGCTTTTTTAGCGCATAGCAAAGGGTTTACGAAAGGGGTTCCTATTATTAGTTTTATTGTCTGCATGTTTATTCCGATGCTGTTTCCTCTTGTGACAATCTTAGGTATAATTGATTTAGGGATTTCATTGCGTTCTAAAATAGGAGGATGAAGTAATATTCCTTATACTATTTTAATCTGTTTAACTAACTGGAAGGTGAGTTAGTTTTACTTTATAGGAGTTGTATACATGCCTGAATTTTATAAGAAACAGTGGTTTTTATATCCTGTTTATGTATTGGCATTTTTCGTGTTTGTGCTCATTTCAATCCTTTGTTATTTTCATTTAATGATGGGGATAGCCGCCTTTTTTATTTTTTGTATCGTCCTTTTTGTTGTTGTACGATTTGAACTTACCTTTCAAAAGAATTTCGAAAAGCATACGACAGATATGATTACAAGGGTAAAGAAAGTGAGTAATGAGGCATTTAACCAAATGCCTATTGGTATTTTGTTATACAATAAGGATTATGGGATTGATTGGGCGAATCCTTATTTATCTTCATGTCTGGGACAGCATGCATTAGCTGGATGGCACCTTTATGATGTATCAGAAACGTTACTTCTTTTTATTAAAGGAGAAACTTCCGATGATATAGTTTCTTTAAATAATCGAAAGTTTCGTGTTTTTGTAAGGAAAGAAGAAAAGTTAATTTATTTCTTTGATGTAACGGAACAAACAGAGATTGAAAAGATGTATGAGGATCAACGTACTGTTTTGGCGGTCATTTATTTAGATAATTATGATGAAGTTACACAAGGTTTAGATGATCAATTACGTACGAATATAACAAGTCTTGTAACATCACGACTAAATGAATGGGCCGTTAAGTATGGGGCATATTTAAAACGTGCATCTTCAGAAAGATTCTTCGTTGTACTAAATGAAAGTATTTTAGCGCAGATGGAGAAAGGGAAATTTAGCATTTTAGATCAGGTGCGTGAAGAAACATCCAAAAGGAATATACCACTCACCTTAAGTGTAGGTGTTGGATCAGGTGATTTACCTTTATCAGAGCTTGGGGCGATGGCTCAGTCCGGTTTAGACCTTGCGCTTGGCCGTGGTGGAGATCAAGTAGCTATTAAACAAGCAACGGGTAAAGTTAAGTTTTATGGTGGTAAGACAAATCCAGTTGAAAAACGTACTCGTGTACGTGCTAGAGTTATTTCGCATGCATTAAAGGATTTAGTATTAGAAAGTAGTAATGTCATTATAATGGGGCACAGGGCTCCTGATATGGACGCAATTGGTGCTGCGATTGGTATTTTAAAGGTAGCGCAATTAAATGAGCGCAAAGGATATATTGTGCTAGATGAAAATGATTCTGACAAGGGAATTAAGCGTTTGATGGATAAAGTGAAACAAAACGAAGAGTTATGGTCTCACTTTATTACACCAGGACAAGCGATGGAATTTGCAAATGACGATTCTTTACTTGTTGTTGTTGATACGCATAAACCTTCAATGGTGATGGAGGAAAAGCTGTTACACAAAATTGAAAATGTAGTTGTTATTGACCATCATCGCCGAGGAGAGGATTTTATTGAGGATCCATTGCTTGTTTACATGGAGCCATATGCTTCTTCCACGGCAGAACTTGTTACAGAATTACTTGAATATCAACCGAAAAATTTAAAAATGACAATGTTAGAAGCAACGGCATTGTTAGCAGGTATTATCGTTGATACGAAAAGCTTTACATTCCGTACGGGTGCTCGTACGTTTGATGCCGCTTCTTATTTACGCTCACATGGTGCAGATACTGTACTTGTACAAGAGCTTCTAAAAGAAGATATGGATCAGTATTTACGGGTTGCAAAAGCTATTAAAAATGCGTACATTTATACAAATGGAATTGCGATTGCAAAAGTTGATAGTGATGATTACTACGATCAAGTGCTTATTGCGCAATCAGCGGACACATTATTAACAATGACAGGAATTATTGCTTCATTTGTTATTGCGAAACGTGGCGAGAATTTCATTGGAATTAGCGGCAGGTCTTTAGGTGAAGTGAATGTGCAGCTAATTATGGAAAACTTAGGCGGTGGCGGGCATTTAACGAATGCGGCCACACAAATGAAAAATGTTACAGTAGATGAAGCTGAGGAGAAGCTTCGATTTGTTATTGATGACTATTTACAGGGAGGCACACAATCATGAAAGTAATTTTTCTAAAAGACGTAAAAGGTAAAGGGAAAAAAGGAGAAATAAAAAACGTACCAGATGGCTATGCAAATAACTTCTTACTAAAACAAGGATTAGCTGCTGAAGCGACAAATAGCAGTATGAAAACTTTAGAAGCTCAAAAACGCAAAGAAGAAAAAGATGCAGCAGCAGAGCTTGAAAGTGCAAAACAATTAAAAGAAACATTAGAGAAACTAACTGTAGAATTAAAGGCTAAATCTGGTGAAGGTGGCCGTCTATTCGGTTCAATCACAAGTAAACAAATCGTAGATGCAATGCAAAAATCACACAAGATTAAACTTGATAAGCGTAAATTTGAAATGGATGATGCAATTCGCGCATTAGGCTATACAAACGTTACTGTGAAATTGCACCCGCAAGTAACAGCGACAGTAAAAGTTCATGTTAGTGAACAATAAAAATAAATTAAGCAAGGAGGATTGCGTATGAGTGATGTACTTGCTGATCGTACCCCTCCGCATAATATAGAGGCCGAGCAGGCGGTTTTAGGAGCTATATTAATTGATCAAGATGCATTAACGGCAGCATCAGAGTTATTAGTACCTGACTCATTCTATCGAACGAAACATCAAAAGATTTTTGAAGTCATGCTTGGGTTATCTGATAAAGGAGAGCCGATTGACTTAGTAATAATGACATCAGCGATGGCTGATCAAGGATTACTAGAAGAAGTTGGTGGGGTTTCTTACTTAGCGGAATTAGCAGAAGTTGTTCCAACTGCCGCTAACGTAGAGTATTATGCACGAATCATCGCTGAAAAAGCACTGTTACGTCGCTTGATTCGAACGGCGACTCATATCGTGTCTGATGGGTATGAGAGAGAAGATGACGTGGATGGCCTTTTAAATGAGGCTGAGAAAAAGATATTAGAAGTATCTCATCAAACGAATGCTAAAGCATTCCAAAATATTAAAGACGTTCTTGTAGATGCTTACGATAAAATCGAACTTTTGCATAATCAAAAAGGTGAAGTTACTGGGATACCAACTGGATTTACTGAATTAGATAAGATGACGGCAGGGTTCCAGCGAAATGATTTAATTATCGTAGCGGCACGTCCATCGGTAGGGAAAACCGCATTTTCATTAAATATCGCACAAAACGTAGCGACGAAAACGGATGAAAATGTAGCGATTTTCAGTCTAGAGATGGGCTCTGATCAGCTTGTTATGCGTATGCTTTGTGCAGAAGGAAATATTGATGCACAAAGACTTCGTACCGGTTCATTAACTTCTGATGATTGGGCGAAATTAACGATGGCGATGGGTAGCCTTTCTAATGCTGGTATCTATATTGATGATACACCAGGGATTAAAGTAAATGAGATTCGAGCAAAGTGTCGTAGATTAAAGCAAGAACAAGGTCTTGGGATGGTTTTGATTGACTACTTACAGCTTATTCAAGGAAGTGGGAAATCAGGAGAAAACCGTCAGCAGGAAGTATCTGAAATTTCTCGTACACTAAAAGGGATTGCGCGTGAATTACAAGTGCCTGTTATTGCCTTGTCACAGTTATCTCGTGGTGTAGAATCTCGTCAAGATAAACGTCCGATGATGTCTGATATTCGTGAATCGGGGAGTATCGAGCAGGATGCTGATATTGTAGCCTTCTTATATCGTGAAGATTACTATGACCGAGAAACGGAAAATAAAAACACGATTGAAATTATTATTGCAAAGCAGCGTAACGGTCCTGTAGGTTCAGTAGAGCTGGCATTCGTTAAAGAGTTCAATAAGTTCGTTAACTTAGAACGCCGCTTCGAGGATGGACATGCACCGCCTGCATAAAGATAGTATAAAAAAGAAACGCATTTCTTATAATAAGATGTGTTTCTTTTTTTTTATAGGAAAGATAAGGCTTTCATAATGTAAAAATATAATTCTTACGAACGAAAATGTTTTTTAATAAAAAAATGTTCGCTTTTTGGTTGACTTCTTTTTCGGTTTTGGTACAATTATATTGTTTGAATAGATCGTTTGAAAATTGCGGAGGTGCTTTAATAATGTCTTCAGTAGTAGTTGTAGGAACACAATGGGGCGACGAAGGAAAAGGGAAAATCACTGACTTTCTTTCTGAGCATGCGGAAGTAGTTGCAAGATATCAAGGTGGAAATAACGCAGGACATACAATTGTTTTCGGCGGAGTTAAATATAAATTACACTTAATTCCATCTGGTATTTTTTATAAAGAGAAAATTTGTGTAATCGGAAACGGCTTAGTAGTAGATCCGAAAGCATTACTTGAAGAGTTAAAATACTTACACGACCGTGGTGTAAGTACTGATAATTTACGCGTAAGTAACCGTGCGCACGTTATTTTACCTTATCACTTAAAACAAGATGAGTTAGAAGAAGCAAGTAAAGGTGATGACAAAATCGGTACAACGAAAAAAGGTATCGGTCCTGCATATATGGATAAAGCTGCTCGTATTGGTATTCGTATGGCTGATCTTTTAGACCGTGAAGCATTTAAAGAGAAGCTTGAGCGCAATTTAGCACAAAAAAATCGTTTGTTTGAAAAAATGTACGATACAGAAGGTTTCAGTGTAGAAGAAATCTTTGAAGAATACTTCGAGTACGGCCAACAAATCGCACAATATGTATGTGATACGTCTGTTGTATTAAATGATGCATTAGATAACAATCACCGTGTATTATTTGAAGGTGCACAAGGTGTTATGCTTGATATTGACCACGGTACGTATCCATTCGTTACATCTTCTAACCCAATTGCTGGTGGTGTAACAGTTGGAACTGGAGTTGGTCCAGCGAAAGTTACGCGCGTTGTAGGTGTATGTAAAGCATATACAAGCCGCGTAGGTGATGGTCCATTCCCTACTGAGCTTAATGATGAAATTGGTCACCAAATTCGTGAAGTTGGTCGTGAGTATGGAACAACAACTGGTCGTCCACGCCGCGTAGGTTGGTTCGATAGTGTTGTTGTAAGACATGCACGTCGTGTTAGTGGTTTAACAGATCTATCATTAAATTCTATCGACGTTCTAACGGGTATTCCGACTCTTAAAATTTGTGTTGCTTACAAATGCGATGGCAAAGTTATCGATGAAGTTCCAGCAAACTTAAACATTTTAGCGAAATGTGAGCCTGTATACGAAGAGCTTCCAGGTTGGACAGAAGATATTACTGGTGTAAAATCATTAGATGAGCTTCCTGAAAATGCACGAAAATACGTAGAACGTGTTTCTGAGTTAACAGGAATTCAATTATCTATGTTCTCAGTTGGACCAGATCGTAACCAAACAAATATCGTTCGTAACGTATACGAAGCTTAATTGATATTTTCAAGAAAAAAACTCATGTCCGCATGAGTTTTTTTCTTATCTTTTATAAAAAAATAAAAAAAGTATTGCAAAAAGAAAAGGAAACATGTTATGATACATCTTGTCGTCACGAAAATATGACGTTGGTGAGTATGAGCCATTAGCTCAGTTGGTAGAGCATCTGACTTTTAATCAGAGGGTCGAAGGTTCGAGTCCTTCATGGCTCACCATTTTATTTTTCGTGGCCCGTTGGTCAAGTGGTTAAGACACCGCCCTTTCACGGCGGTAACACGGGTTCGAATCCCGTACGGGTCATGTTTTTTTATGTTCATTTTTGGTCCCGTGGTGTAGTGGTTAACATGCCTGCCTGTCACGCAGGAGATCGCCGGTTCGACCCCGGTCGGGACCGCCACTTTTGTTTATACCACCATTAGTGGTTTTATATATAGTTTTGGCTCGGTAGCTCAGTCGGTAGAGCAGAGGACTGAAAATCCTCGTGTCGGCGGTTCGATTCCGTCCCGAGCCACTCTCAGGATATTAAGTGGGCCCACTTAATATCCTTTTTATTTGTGTAATTTTACAAAATTGAGTAGTTATTTTAAAATAGAATGAGGAGCCTCTAGCAGTTGAAGCTAGAGGTTTTTCTATAGATCGTATAGGATTCCGTGTAAAAGTGGATCATACATGAGTCTGTGAGAATAGAGGAGAAAGCACTTAAGCAAAAGATGCGGTCATATAGGGACATACTATGTAGACATCAATGTGTTTAGGGATATTGACCATATTTTTATAAGGAGGAAATAGACGATGATGGGAAAGAAAATTTTAGTAGTTGATGATGAAAAGCCGATTGCGGATATTTTGAAGTTCAATCTAGAAAAAGAAGGTTTTGAAATTGTAATGGCGCATGATGGTGATGAGGCGATTGAAAAAGCGAATGAAGAACAGCCAGATATGGTTTTATTAGATATTATGTTACCAGGTAAGGATGGCTTAGAGGTTTGCCGTGAAATACGTAAAAGCTCAGAAATGCCGATTATTATGCTTACGGCGAAGGATTCTGAAATTGATAAAGTATTAGGGCTTGAGCTTGGGGCAGATGATTATGTAACAAAGCCATTTAGTACGAGGGAATTGCTTGCTCGCGTAAAGGCTAACTTACGTCGCCATCAACAAGGCGGTGCTGCAGAAAAAGAAGAAAATACGGAAATGGTTATTGGACCAATTGTTATCAATCCAAATGCGTATAGTGTAACAAAACGTGAGGAAAATATTGAACTTACACATCGTGAATTTGAGTTACTACATTATTTAGCAAAACATTTAGGACAAGTTATGACACGCGAACATTTATTACAAACAGTTTGGGGTTATGACTATTTTGGGGATGTACGTACAGTGGATGTAACAGTGCGTCGTTTACGTGAAAAAATTGAAGATAATCCAAGTCATCCTACTTTAATTGTTACTAGGCGTGGGGTAGGGTATTACTTGCGTGACCCAGAGCAGGAATAGTATATGAAGAAAGTCGGTTTTTTTCAATCTATTCATTTAAAATTTGTACTCATATATATGCTATTAATATTGATAGCTATGCAAGTTATTGGGGTATATTTCGTAAGAGAGCTAGAAAAGAGTCTTGTACAAGGTTTTAAAGATTCGTTAACGCAGCAAACGAACTTATTATCGTATAACTTGAAACAAGAGTTTAATAAAAGTTATACAAAAGCAGAGACAGAGTCAACAGATGAAACGATTAAAACTTCAATTCGAAAATTTGCCTCTGATCGAAAGAAAGATATCCAAGAGGTAAGTGTATTTGATTCGAATAGAAAGCTGCTTGCTATTTCAGATGAGTCAAAGCAAAACAAGGTAAATAGAACATCAACTGATATAGCTGTTCAGCGGGTGTTGGTACAAAAAAAGCCAGAAGTGAAAATTGAGAAGGATGGTCGTACAGGTCATCGTGTACAAGTTATGCTTACTCCTATTCTAGCTGATAACGGCAAAGATGCACTTGGTGTTATTTACATTGTTGCATCTATGGAAGATGTTTATAAACAGATGAAGGATATTAATCAAATCTTTGCAACCGGAACCGTTATTGCATTACTCGTAACAGCTGTACTTGGAATTTTGTTAGCTCAAACAATTACGAGACCAATCTCAGATATGCGAAGACAAGCAATTGAAATGGCAAAAGGGAACTATTCAAGAAAAGTAAAGGTGCATAGCCATGATGAAATTGGGCAATTAGCACTATCTTTTAATAATTTATCAAAAAAATTACAACAAGCTCGTTCTTCAACGGAAAGTGAAAGACGTAAATTATCATCCGTTTTATCACATATGACAGATGGGGTAATTGCTACTGACCGAAAAGGGGACATTATTTTATTAAATGATCCTGCAGAAAAGATGCTAAATGTTTCGCGTGAAACCGCGCTCGATCAATCTGTTTTAGAAGTATTAGGGATACAAGAAGAATTTACGCTCGATCATTTATACGAAGAGCCTGATTCTGTTTTATTAGATTTTAGTACGAGAAATGAGCCATATATTTTACGCGCAAGTTTCTCTGTTATTCAAAAAGAGACAGGGAAAGCGAATGGTTTAATTGCCGTATTATATGATGTAACTGAGCAGGAGCGTATAGAAAGGGAACGCCGCGAGTTTGTGGCAAACGTTTCTCATGAATTAAGAACGCCATTAACAACAATGCGCAGTTACTTAGAAGCACTTACTGACGGTGCGTGGCAAGATCCGAATATTGCACCGCAATTTTTAACAGTTACACAAGAAGAAACGGAAAGAATGATTAGACTTGTAAATGCGTTATTGCAACTATCTAAACTTGATAGTACAGAACATCGTTTAATGAAAGAATGGGTCGACTTTACTGACTTCTTTAATAACATTATTGATCGTTTTGAAATGTCTAAAGAGCAAAATGTAAGTTTCAAACGATCTTTCTCTAAAAAATCTCGATTTATTGATATGGATACGGATAAAATTACGCAAGTATTGTATAACATTATTTCGAATGCATTAAAGTATTCACCAGAGGGTGGAACAGTAACATATCGCTTACGTGATCGCGGGGAATTATTAGAGATTAGTGTAAGTGACCAAGGAATGGGTATTCCGAAAGAAAACGTCGATAAAATCTTTGAACGTTTTTATCGCGTAGATAAAGCACGTTCAAGACAAATGGGCGGTACAGGACTTGGGTTAGCAATTGCGAAAGAAATGATTGAGGCACATGGTGGCTCGATTTGGGCGAAGAGTGAGGAAGGAAAAGGGACAACGATTTATTTCACTTTGCCAATGGCAGCGGATGAAGAGGACGATTGGGAATGAGTATGGAAAATGTTAAAACAATAGTTTTAATTAATTTAGTTGTAATTAGCCTATTTCTTACTTTTAACTTATGGACGTATGTGCCAGATTCCACGTCTATGCAAAACGCGAAATTTGTGCAGGGGAATGAAGGAATTACTCAAACTAAAATCGCTGATGTTGTCCGCCCTACTTCTATCATCGTGCATAAAGATAAAAATCATTACGGAAGCAAAAGAGAGGGAGATATAGAATCAATCTATAAACCTTTGGAGGCCGGGGAATTACATGGTTTCAAAGAGATATCGATTGCTAAGGCTGACTTCCTTTCTTATGTGCATGGTGAAGGGAAAATTGAACTTATTTTCCCTACCAATATCCCATTTGATGCAGTTAAATCTATGTTTAGTATGAAAGAAAAAAGTATAGATAAGCCGAAACACTTTAATCGAATTATTCTCGATCCTTCTAGAAGTAGGGACCAGGAGATTAAAATTAGTTTCGTTTCTGATGGTGATAACTCTAGAATATATGAAGCAAAATTAAGTGGTGTGTATTTAAAAGATATTGTAAATGCACAAAATCAATTTATAGTATCAGCGAAACCTTATTTTGACTATCAAATTAATGATATGAAAAAGCTATTTTTACCAGATGGAACGACAGAATTAAGTAATATAACATATATTTCATCTAATTTAGCAGTTGATACATTTAAGAATGCTCTTTTTAGTGACCCACGTTATTTAAGCCCGATTGTCGAGCAATCGAAAGAAATATTTACAGATGGTATTAGGTCCATGGAGATTGAAAACAATCAGCATATGCTAAAGTATAAAAATTCTTCTGTTTCAAGCGACAAAACGACAGATAATTTAATGCTTTTACAAAAAAGCTTTGATTTTGTAAATGGTCACAGTGGAAGCCTGGATTCATATCGTTTGGACTATATGAATAAAGGGCAGACGGTATTCCGTTTACATGAAGATGGATATTCCGTATTCAATACAGATGGATTAGCTGAATTGAGGCAAGTATGGGGATCAGAAGAGGTAATGGAATATGAAAGACCATTGTTGTCTTTAAATACGAAAGGTATAGAACAGAAGGTTACTCTTCCATCAGGGCACGTTGTGATAGCATCCTTAGAAAATAATGCCGCTGTAGATAAACGACTCATTAAAGACATTGGTATTGGATACAAATTATCACTAGATGGGCAAGTAGCTCGACTACAGCCAATTTGGTATGTAAAGTTTGTTGAAGATGAAGCTGGCAAACAAAAAATATATGAGTGGAGTGAGGGAGGACTAAATGGATTGGGATCGGATTAAAACCATATTTATTGTGACCTTTTTTGTTTTGGATCTCTTTCTCATCTTTCAATTCATTCAAAAGCAAGATAGTAATCAATTGGAGCTTATTGCAGAAACAAAGATAGATCAAGAATTAAAAGCAAACAAAATTACTATGGGTAATTTCCCTAAAGAACCGAAAAAAGAGTCATTTATTAGAGCAGAAAACAAGGCATTTAAAGAAGAAGATGTACAGTCTTTAAAAAATCAAACAGCGCATATACAAAATATGTACAAGATAGAAAGTAAGCTAAAAGAGCCCTTTTTAAATACAAAATCATTATCCAAAGATAAGTATAATGATTTTTTGAAGAACTATGTATTGGATGGACAAAAGTATGAGTTTGGGGCAATGAAAGACTCTAAAATTTACTTCTTCCAAAAATATAAAGATAAGCCTATTTTCTATAACGAACAGGCAATGATTGTCGTGGAATTAAATGAAAAAAATGAACTTGTGTCTTACACGCAGACGATGCTAACTGATTTAAAAGAAATGGGCGAAAGTGAAAAAACGAAACAGCAAGAAATTATTACGGCCCAAACGGCTTTAGAAAACCTGTATTTAAAAAATAAAGTTCATGGGAATACACATGTAAAAGAAGCACAAATTGGTTATGCCACCCTTACCGCGTCTACTTCTAATAACCAAGTACTCGCTCCAACCTGGAATTTAAAAACGGAGCAGAAGCAGGACTTCTTTGTAAATGCAATTGAAGGACAAGTTATGGAATTAGGTGAAAGGGAAAATCAAGTGGTTGATGAACATACTGGAGTGAGAAAGAATGGGGTTGCATTTTAGCGTACTTGCAAGTGGAAGTACAGGGAATATGCTATATGTAGGAACGGATGAAAAAAAATTACTCGTCGATGCAGGTTTAAGTGGTAAAGCAACAGAGGCTTTATTTAAACAGGCAGAACTAAATATAAATGATGTATCAGGTATTCTTGTAACGCATGAACATAGTGATCATATTAAAGGATTAGGTGTATTGGCACGTAAATATGATTTACCTGTTTATGCAAATGAGAAAACATGGAATGCAATGGAACACTTAATAGGAAATATCCCAACTGAGCAAAAGTTCATTTTCTCAGTTGGGGATGTGAAAACATTCGGTGATATTGAGGTCGAGTCATTTGGGGTTTCTCATGATGCGGCAGAGCCGATGTTCTATGCCTTTCATAACAATAATAGAAAGTTAGCCCTTATTACAGATACGGGATACGTAAGTGACCGTATGAAAGGTGTGATTAAGGGGGCGAATGCTTTCGTGTTTGAAAGTAATCATGACGTGGAAATGCTTCGTATGGGTCGTTATCCATGGAGTATTAAGCGACGTATTTTAAGTGATGTAGGGCACGTTTGTAATGAAGATGCTGCATTAGCGATGGCGGATGTAATTACAGATGAGACAAAACATATTTATTTAGCCCATTTAAGTTTAGATAACAACATGAAAGAACTAGCGCGTATGTCAGTATCACAAGTATTAGAGGAAAAAGGATTTGGAGTGGGAGAAGCCTTCGAAATTCATGATACAGATCCAAAAATGCCTACAAAAATTCAATACGTATAATTCTTTATTTTAGTAAACAATAAAGGTGAATATAGTTGTTTTCAGGAAGATGGGTGAACAAATATGTCCTTTATTGATGAAGAAAATTATCGTATGAAACGTGCAAAGAAAAAGAAGCATAAAGGTATTGTTATTTCTAGCATAGCAGGAACAATTGTAGGAGCTTCGTTATTTGCATTTGGAGCTCCTTTATTTTCAAATGATGGGGGCGCGCTTCCGCAAGCTGAAGCAAGTGGAAGTAATATGGCCGAAGCTCAAGGAATTAAACAGATTAGCTTTGTGGATGCTGTTGATCGTGCGTCTGAAGCCGTTGTTGGCGTTATTAATATCCAACGAGATAATTTTTCAGAGGCAGATTCAGAAGCTGGCACAGGATCGGGTGTCATTTATAAAAAGACAGATGGCCAAGCTTATATTGTAACGAATAATCATGTTGTTGCTGGAGCAAATCGCATTGAAGTAAGTTTAAGTGACGGTAAGAAGGTTCCAGGAAAAGTATTAGGAACCGATGTAGTCACAGATTTGGCTGTACTAGAAATCGATGCAAAGCATGTGAAAAAGGTAATTGAAATTGGCGATTCCAACACTGTTCGTAGAGGAGAACCAGTCATTGCGATTGGAAATCCGCTCGGGCTGCAATTTTCTGGGACTGTCACACAAGGCATTATTTCGGCTAATGAACGTATCGTCCCTGTAGATTTAGATCAAGACGGACATTATGATTGGCAAGTAGAAGTATTGCAAACAGATGCAGCAATTAATCCAGGTAATAGTGGTGGTGCACTTGTAAATGCGGCAGGTCAATTAATTGGTATTAACTCAATGAAAATTGCAGCAAAAGAAGTAGAAGGAATTGGACTAGCTATTCCTGTTACTAGAGCTGTTCCGATTATGAATGAGCTGGAGAAGTACGGAAAAGTAAGGAGACCGTATGTTGGAATTGAACTTAGATCATTAAATGAAATTCCAAATTATTATTGGTCAAAAACATTGCATTTACCAGGCAATGTAACAGAGGGAGTTTGTATTTTAGATGTGAAAAGTCCTTCGCCAGGTGCAGATGCTGGTTTAAGAGAACACGATGTAATTGTAGCAGTAGATGGAAAACCGGTTCGCGATATTATCGGATTCCGTACGGCCTTATATGATAAAAAAATTAATGATAAAATGACTCTTACGTTTTATCGTGGTACAAAACGAGCAACAACAACCGTTAAACTAGGCATTCAAAAGTATTGAAAACAGGAGGGCCTACCTCCTGTTTTCTATTGTAGAAAAGTGAGGTGAAGAATATGAATTTACCTTGTTGTTTAGAACATGTTGAATTAGCTTTAGATATTATTGTGGATGAGTGTGAAGTTGCACCGGTTATTAACAATGTGGATAACTTAGAAAAAGAGAAAAAAACATGTGAATTTTGTCAAAATGAGGCGACATATGTTGTATCGAACACAGATTCTCACACAATATGTGGGTAATAATTGTGGATATGTGGATAAGTTATGTGGATAACATGTTTGTAAGGTGGGGAATAAGTGTGAATATCTCTATTATTTCAATTGGGAAATTAAAAGAAAAATATTTAAAACAAGGTATAGCAGAATACTTAAAAAGATTATCTGCATACGCAAAAGTAGAAGTAATTGAATTACCAGATGAAAGGGCACCAGAAAATTTAAGTGAAGCAGAAATGTTAATTGTAAAAGAAAAAGAAGGTATACGTATACTGGATAAAATTTCTGATGATACGCACGTAATTGCGTTAGCGATAGAAGGAAAACAAAAGTCATCAGAAGAATTTGCAGTAAGTTTAGATCGTCTTGCTACATATGGAAAGAGTAAAGTTGCGTTTGTAATTGGTGGATCACTTGGACTAAGTTCAGAAGTAATGAAGCGTTCAAACGAGTCACTTTCCTTTTCAAAGATGACGTTACCACATCAATTAATGCGATTAGTGTTGCTTGAGCAAGTGTATAGAGCATTTCGTATTAATCGTGGGGAACCGTATCATAAGTAAAATTACTTTTTCTATATAAAAAGAGTAAAAAAGGCCATTGGACAAAAATTACCGATGGTCTTTTACATATTAATAGGTGGTATATAGATTTCCTAAAATAAGTATGTTTCTATTTCTAAAAAAGTGTGCTGTAATATGAAGAGGAAACAGTATAAGTAGTCATAGAAGTGAGGAGTTAAAGGTGAAGAAGTTTAAGAAATTTTACTTGGAGATTACGAGTGTATGTAATCTTGCGTGTAGCTTTTGTCCGCCGACGGAAAGGCAGAAGCAATTCATTTCTGTGGAGGATTTTGCTAAAAGATTAGACCAAATTAAACCTCACACAGACTACATTTATTTGCACGTGAAGGGTGAGCCGTTGCTACATCCGAAAATAGATCAATTGTTAGATTTAAGCCATGAAAAAGGGTTTAAAGTTAATATTACAACGAACGGGACGTTAATTAATAAGAGAAGGCATAGACTGTTAAATAAACCTGCTCTAAGACAAATGAATTTTTCATTGCATAGTTTTGATGGACACCCAGGTTCACAGGATAAAGAAGGCTATGTAAGAAGTATACTTTCCTTCATTAGAGAAGCGACAAGTCAATCGGATTTAATTGTTTCACTACGTTTATGGAATTTAACGCAGGATAATAAAACAAATGCTGAAATCCAGAAAAATAGAGAGTTATTATCCATCATTGAAAATGAGTTTGATTTATCTTATCAAATTGAAGAGAAGCTTACACCAGGAAAAGGTATAAAAATTGCGGAACGTGTCTTCATTAATCAAGACTATGAATTCCAGTGGCCAGCATTGCACGAAGAAGAGGATGATGGAAAAGGATTCTGTCATGGTCTTCGAAATCAAGCTGGTATTTTAGCGAACGGAACGGTTATTCCTTGTTGTTTAGATGGTGAAGGGATTATTAACCTTGGGAATATTAATAATGATTCATTTTCTAACATTATAGAAGGTGAGAGAGCGACAAACATTGTCGATGGATTTTCGAAAAGGGTTGCAGTCGAAGAACTATGTAGGAAATGTGGATACCGTAAAAGATTTGGAAAGTAAATATGAAATAAGCCCTCATAAAGCGAGGGCTTATTTTTTTATTCTTGATAAGAGCGCTCTAATTGATCGATTAAGGAACCGACGTAAGAAACAGCTTTACGGATTGCATCTGGTTTTGACATATCTACTCCGGCGTGTTTCATTAATTCAAGTGGTTTCATCGTACCACCAGCGCGAAGTACATCTAACCAACGATCAACGGCAGGTTGCCCTTCCTCTTTAATCATTTGAGCTACCGCAGTAGATGCAGTGAGGCCTGCGGAATAGGTGTAAGAATATAAGCCCATATAATAATGAGGTTGACGCATCCAAGTTAAGCCAGCACCTTCATCAATTTCTACAGAATCACCCCAGAATGTCGAAAGTACATTTGTTTTTATTTCAGTTAAAGTTGTGGCTGTAAGTGCTTCTCCTTCTTCTGCTAGAGTGTACACTCTTCTTTGGTATTCTCCCTCAAGTAAGTGAGTAACAAAGTTATGATAATATGTGCCGAGTAGTTGCAGAATCACCCATCTGTGCATTCTCTTATCGTCAGTAGTCGCTAATAAATGCTGGGCTAATAATAATTCATTCATTGTAGAGGGTGCTTCAACAAAGTACATGGATGGACGTACATTCATAATACGCTGGTTTTTATTTGCTAAATAAAAATGACCAGCATGCCCAAATTCATGGGCTAATGTGAAGCATCCACGCATCGTATTTTGCCATGTAATTAAAATGTATGGATGAGAACCATATGGGCTTGAACAAAATGCTCCAGTTGATTTGCCTACGTTATCTGCAAGATCGACCCATCTTTCTTTGAATCCTTTTTCGATAATGGAACTATATTCATCGCCGAGTACTTGTAAAGAGTCTTGAATAAGTTTTCCAGCTTCTTCGTAAGTAATTGCCGGATTAAATTCGGGATCTAAAGGTGCATGTAAGTCGCAGAACAGCATTTGATCGAGTCCTAATACTCTCTTTTTTAAATCTGCAAAACGGCGCATATGAGGCGCTAATTCTTTATAAATAATATCAAGTTGATTGTTATACATTTCAAGTGGGACTTTTTGTGGTTCTAAAAGCATATGAGTAACAGATTCAAATTTGCGTAAACAAGAAAGTGTTACTTGTTTTTTTACTTCAGTCGCATATGTTGTTGCCACTGTATTTTTATATCGTTTCAAGGTGGAAACAAATGATGAGTATGCTTTTCTACGTATGTCTACGCTTGGAGAAAACTCATATTTGCTCTCAAATAATGCAAATGAGACAGGTAGTTCCTTTCCTTGTTCGTCTTGTATAGAGGTAAAATCCATATCGGCTAATTTAGTCATACCGTAAATTTTGTATGGAGAACTATGTACTTCGCCAAGCGCAGCAAGAACTTCTTCTGTTTCGGGAGAGAGCGTGTGCGGCCTTTTTTGTAGTATGTCTAGTAATGATTTACGGAAAGGTTCAAGTTTTGTTTCTTCAGTTATATATTTTTCAATTGTGCCTTCATCGAATGAAAGGATTTCATTGTGAATAAAGGAAAGTGCAGTATGTACTTTCGTCCATAAAGCAGCAATTTTGGAAGAGTTCGCTTGAATAACTGGATTTGTACGATCAGCAGATTCTTTTAAATTTGCATAGGAGTATAGTTTTGTTAACTTCATTAAAAGCTCTTCTTCTAAAAGTAGGCAATGTAATAAGGTAGTGGGGCTAGTGTGTAATTGCCCTTTAAACGCATCAAGTTTTTTTATATCATTTGTTAATACACGTAATGCAGTTTCCCACTCTTTATCAGATTCGAATAAATCAGAGAGGTCCCATGTTAGTTCAGTAGGAACTTCTGCACGAATATGGCGTTTCTCAATTACATCTTTCATTTATTATATCCCCCTTATTATAAGTATCTAAAAACATGATACTAGAAAATTCAGTAAAATGAAAATATTTAACATTTTTATACATGAAAAGAAGGACAAGTATAAAAATACTTGTCCTTCGAGTTAAATTTTAAAATTAATATACTTTATCACCGTTGAAAATAGAGTTTTTCACGACTACATAATCTACAGTACGAATCGATTCTAATTTTGTTCCACCAGCGTAAGAGATAGAAGATTGAAGATCTTGTTCCATTTCGATTAAAGTGTCTTCTAAAGAACCTTTATGCTCAACGAACATTTTCTTACCTTCAACGTTTTTCTTCTCACCCTTTTGGAATTCAGAAGCTGAACCGAAGTACTCTTTATAAAGTTTGCCGTCTTTTTCGATTGTTTCCCCTGGAGACTCTTCGTGACCAGCGAATAGAGAACCGATCATAACCATAGTCGCCCCAAATCGAATAGATTTAGCTACGTCGCCGTGTGTACGAATACCACCGTCAGCGATAATTGGCTTACTTGCAGCTTTTGCACACCAGCGAAGTGCAGCTAGTTGCCAACCGCCAGTTCCAAAGCCTGTTTTAATTTTAGTAATACAAACTTTACCAGGTCCAATACCAACTTTTGTTGCGTCAGCACCAGCGTTTTCTAATTCTCTTACCGCTTCTGGAGTTCCAACGTTTCCAGCGATAACGAAGCTTTCTGGTAAATGCTTTTTAATATGTTGAATCATGTTGATCACAGCATTAGAATGTCCGTGTGCGATATCAATCGTGATGTATTCAGGTGTAAGTTGCTCAGCAGCTAATTGTTGTACGAATTCATACTCATCCTCTTTTACACCAACGCTAATAGAAGCGATTAATCCACGTGATTGCATATCTCTAATGAATGAAATTCGTTCCTCTGGTTGGAAACGGTGCATGATATAGAAGTAATTATTTTCAGCTAAATAAGTTGCAATTCTTTCATCAATAATCGTTTGCATATTTGCAGGTACGACAGGTAATTTAAATTTATGTTTTCCTAAAGTGACAGTTGTATCACATTCAGAGCGGCTATTTACAATACATTTTGCAGGAATTAATTGAATGTCTTCATAGTCGAATACGTTTTCCATCATTTACACCCCTAAAATACGAATATTTTATTCATTTTGTTTAAAAATGTTCGTCCAAAAGATAATTTACATTATTTTCACTCATAAGTCAAAGGTTTTCATGTTTATATTTGAAAATTAAAGTTTAGCTACGTATTTTGTAAGTTCATGTGATGAAAATGTGTTTAAACATAGTATTATTTGATGTAAAATTATGTTTGGAAAATAAAAGTTAAAGAGGGAATTTTAGGAGGGGTACTAATGAAGCGTCTAGTATATATGGATTGGTTACGAGTATTAGCGACAATCGCAGTTGTTACAATTCACGTTTCGGCTGGTTATGTTTCCGTTTTAGATGCAAATAATGCTTCACGCTGGATGGCTGGAAATCTATTTGAATCGATTTCACGTGCAAGTGTTCCGATTTTTGTAATGATTAGTGGAGCTTTATTGTTAAAGGGGACAAAGGATATTTCAGTCGGGGAATTTTTACAGAAGCGCGCAATTAAAGTGATTATACCTTTTGTAGCTTGGAGCGCTATATTTTATGCATATGGGGCCTATGCAGGGTATTTTCCGGCATCTTTAAAGCAAGGGATAAAGCACTTTTTAACGGATACCATTGGGGGACATTTATGGTTCTTATACATGATTGTAGGGATATACTTAATTACACCTCTACTGAAAATCTTTGTGAAGAACGCTAAAAAAAGAGAGATAGAATACTTTTTAATTTTATGGCTATACGCGTCTGTTGTAGTCAATTTAGTTAAATATTATTATCCTATCAACTTTAATATTGAATTATTTTACGTTACAAATTATGTAGGGTATTTCTTACTTGGTTATTATCTGTCTAATTTTGACATTTCGAAAAAATGGAGAAATATTTCTTACATTGGAGGATTCGTAGGATTTATTAGTACATTCTTTATTACGTATTACTATACAGTAAAAGCAAATGGGCAGTTAGAGCAGTTTTGGTATGGATATTTTGCGCCAGGTGTCGTACTGATGGCGATTGGATTATTTATATTTTTTAAATATGCATTCCAAAAATCAGAACGAGAATTACCATTGTTATTCCGTTTTATAAATCAAGCAAGCCTTGGAATCTATATTCTTCACTTCTTCTTATTAAATAACTTGTTGTACATGGTTTTCCCTAAGGTAAATGAGCGTGTGCATGCAATATTGGCGATACCTATTAATGTAACGATTACAATTGTTCTTAGTATGGTAATTACGTTAGTATTGCAAAGAATACCAGTTGTGAAAAAACTAGTTCCGTAAAAAATGAATATGGTATAGATAGGGCAGACTTATTATTAAGGCTGCCCTTTACTATTTTAAAATTATACTTAGATAAATTTAGGTTTAAATGAATTAAAAACAGTGGATTAATATAGTATCTTACTATAGTCTAAAGTGAGGTATGAAGAACATAATAGGTTAAATATAAAATCAAATGAGGTTAATATATGAGTAAAAAAAGTTTTAGTAATTATGCATTAAGTAAAGAGATAAGACGAGCACTTACTGGTTTAGGATATGAGCATCCAACAGAAGTACAAGGAGAGGTTATCCCAGTTGCATTGCAAAAGAAGGATCTTGTTGTAAAGTCGCAAACGGGAAGTGGAAAAACGGCTTCGTTCGGTATACCACTTTGTGAAATGGTAGAGTGGGAAGAGAATAAACCACAAGCGTTAGTCTTAACACCAACGAGGGAACTTGCTGTTCAAGTGAAAGAAGATATTACGAATATAGGGCGATTCAAGAGAGTTAAAGCTGCTGCAATTTATGGAAAATCCCCATTTGCACGTCAAAAATTAGAGTTAAAGCAAAAGACGCATATAGTAGTAGGGACTCCAGGACGTGTATTGGATCATATTGAAAAAGGGACCCTTTCTTTAGAACGGTTAAAATATTTAGTGATTGATGAAGCAGATGAAATGCTAAACATGGGCTTTATCGATCAAGTAGAGGCAATTATTGATGAATTACCTATAAAAAGAATGACAATGCTATTTTCAGCAACCTTACCGGAAGATGTTGAAAGGTTATCCCGTACATATATGAATGCACCAACTCATATTGAAATTAAAGCGGCTGGGATTACAACAGATAAAATTGAACATACCCTTTTTGAAGTAAGGGAAGAAGAGAAACTTTCACTTCTTAAGGATGTAACCACGATTGAAAATCCAGACAGTTGCATTATTTTCTGTCGTACACAAGAAAACGTAGACCATGTATATAGACAGCTAAAACGAGTTAATTATCCTTGTGACAAAATACACGGTGGTATGGTACAGGAAGATCGTTTTGAAGTGATGGATGATTTTAGAAAAGGAAAGTTCCGTTATTTAGTAGCAACGGATGTAGCTGCGAGAGGAATTGATATTGATAATATTACACACGTTATTAATTATGATATTCCATTAGAGAAAGAAAGCTATGTACACCGTACAGGAAGAACAGGACGAGCTGGTAATAGCGGAAAAGCCATTACATTTATAACGCCTTATGAAGATCGATTTTTAGAGGAGATTGAGGCGTACATCGGTTTTGCAATTCCGAAGGCACACGCACCTTCAAAAGAAGAAGTTATAAAAAGGAAAGCTGCATTTGAAGAAAAAATACACGCTAAACCAATGATCAAGAAGGATAAGAATGCGGATATAAATAAAGGAATTATGAAATTGTACTTTAATGGCGGAAAGAAAAAGAAAATTAGAGCGGTGGATTTCGTCGGTACAATTGCTAAAATTCAAGGTGTTTCCGCTGAAGATATAGGCATTATTACAATACAAGATAATGTTTCTTATGTTGAAATATTAAACGGAAAAGGACCACTTGTTTTAAAGGTTATGAGAAATACAACGATAAAAGGTAAGCAATTGAAAGTTCATGAGGCAAATAAGTAAACAAAAAAACTATCCACTTTAATAGGTGGATAGTTTTTTTGTTTAAGATCCTTTTAAATCATCGACTAACTTCTCTGCTAAACGTCTATACATATTACTCATGTTCACTAAGGAGTTTAGTAATAGAAACTTTTCTAGTTTTGGATCTTCTAAGGAAGAAATCTCACTTACTTCTGAAACGCGGTTATTTATATCTTGTTTAAAGCTTTCGACGTTGTTTTCGGTAAGAGTAAGATAATCTTTATAGAGTGTATTTAATTCGAATGAACCATCGCTTAATAAGGATTCATTTATATGTTCTAAGGAACTTTTTATGTCATTAATGGAAAGAGCCCCTTTTAATTGATAAATTAAACTGATTAAAATCATATGCTCTTTTGAGTATTTTTTATTTTTGATTGGAATAAACAATTTACCTTTTGCATAATTGTTAATCATTGTTTTTGTTAATACCTTTTCATCATCGGTTCTTGTTGTATCCGTATAAGTGTTTTCAAATAGTTGGACAACCTGGTCTACATACAAATCGACATTTGGAATGTCTTTCAGTGTAATATTTTTTTCTAAATGTAATGTTTCAAGCAATTTATTTATATTTTCCACGTAGAACCCCTCACTTTTATGATTTAGTGGAGCGTAATGTTTAGTTTATCTCTAAATATGGTATTACGAAACAAATGAATTGTAAATGTTGACCTCTAATAATAATGTGTATATAATTACATATAGTTATTAAAACTACATGTAATTATATGAGGGGTGTTTATATGAATGCTTATATAAGAGAACCGGTTAATGCTTTTACCCATTTGGGAGGAGCTGTATTATCATTTATTGCATTACTAGCTATGCTTGTAAAAGTTTCTATTAAGATGCCATCTTTTGCGGCAATTACAGCTGTTATTTTGTTTGGCATCGGAATGATGGTTCTGTATACAGCATCAGCTGTATATCATAGTGTTGTAGCCAGTGAACGTGTTATTTATTTCTTTAGGAAGCTTGATCACTCTATGATTTTTATATTGATTGCAGGTACATATGCACCATTTTGTTTAATTACATTACATTCCGCACACGGTTTATTATTATTTTGTTTAGTTTACGCAACCGCCATTTGTGGTATTGTTTTTAAAATGTTTTGGTTCAATTGTCCAAGATGGCTATCAACAGCAATTTATATTACAATGGGGTGGTTAATTGTTCTGTTCTTTGCGCCGTTAGCTGCTAACTTAAGTACAGGTGGTATGGTGCTCCTAGTGCTTGGAGGTATTCTTTATACAATTGGTGGATTTATTTATGGAACAAAGCCCAAATGGTTAGAGTTTAACCATTTGGGGCATCATGAAATTTTTCACGTGTTCGTGTTATTGGGAAGCCTTGCCCACTTTTTAAGTGTATATTGTTACGTAATTTAACAGTATGAAATTTCTGAGCAAATTTTATTTTTCTTGATTAATAAAAAAAGATATAGACACATATGTATGTTGAAGAGTTGCATAACGTAAAGGTTATGTGGCTCTTTTTTATATAAATAATAATTAAAGATAAATTTTTAGAATTATCAGTCTTTTTTGTGGTAGGATAGATTTGTATTGAGGTTATAAAATTTTATAATTAATAATTAGTGGGGGACTATATATATGGCGATACTTATAACGGGTGGAGCAGGATATATTGGTAGTCATACATGTATAGAATTATTAAATAGTAATTATAAAATTATAGTCGTAGATAATCTTTCAAATAGTTCAATCGAGTCCTTAAACCGAGTAAAAGAAATAACAGGAAAACAATTTGAATTTTATAAAGAAAGTGTTTTAAATCGTGAAAAAATGAATGAGATTTTTTTGGAAAATAACATTGAAGCGGTTATACATTTTGCTGGGTTTAAAGCAGTGGGGGAATCTACTACAATCCCACTTACATATTATTATAATAATATAATAAGTACGATCGTACTATGTGATGTGATGCAGAAACATAATGTTAAAAATTTTATTTTTAGTTCATCTGCAACTGTATATGGAATTCCAAAAACATCACCAATTACAGAAGAATTTCCACTGAGTGTGACAAATCCGTATGGGCAAACAAAATTAATGATTGAGCAAATTATGCGTGATGTAGCAAAAGCTGATGATGAGTGGAGTATTGCGTTACTTCGTTATTTTAATCCATTTGGAGCACATCAAAGTGGCCGTATTGGAGAAGATCCAAATGGGATTCCGAATAATTTAATGCCATATGTAACGCAAGTAGCGGTAGGTAAGTTAAAGGAGCTAAATATATTCGGAAACGATTATCCAACGAAAGATGGGACGGGTGTCCGTGATTATATTCACGTTGTTGACCTTGCAAAAGGACATGTAAAGGCACTTGAGAAAGTACTTAAGACGAAAGGAATCGAAGCGTATAATCTTGGCACAGGTAAAGGGTATAGTGTATTGGAGATGGTAAAGGCTTTTGAGAAGGTTTCGGGTAAAAAAATACCTTATAAAGTGATAGAGCGTCGTCCTGGTGATGTAGCAATCTGTTTTGCTGATGTATCTAAAGCGAAACGAGAATTAGGATGGGAAGCGGAATATGGGTTAGAAGAGATGTGTGTAGATTCTTGGAGATGGCAAGTAAATAATAAAAATGGATATCAAATGATTTAAGATAGTTAGTAAAGTATTCTCTTATTCTTTTATGTATACAATAAATTGTAATCTTTATCATGTTGCTTGAGATCGGTAATATGTTCACTTGGGGAAAGAGAACATATTACTGATCATGGCGTTTGAACAGCAATTTGTTCTATATCAATTTTAGATACTGGAAAGAACTATTAATGAATGCGAACAAGTTGTTTATGATACACCGTATTACCTTCTTGGCTTGTATAAGGCGGTACGCTTCGTCCGAAACAATTTGCAATAATATTGGAGTGAGTAGGATAAGAAATACGAATTTCATACAAATTAATAGCTTCATCTAAATTGGCATAAAATACTGCTAGATTGTTGCCTTGTAAAGGGTATGGAAATTCTACAACTGTATCTTCACCAATGAGTACAGGTAATTTTACAGGACTAGAATAGTTAGACCAATCCCAAACCTCTATATTTATATAGTGTGCATAATATGCATCTAAATTTACAATGTTTATTACTGCTGAAACTGTTGCAGGCTCTCTTGTTAATACACCTGTTGAATGAATACCAGCTTGATGTGGATAATGAAGAGGCATAAATATCAGACCTTTCTAATTTAATATGATTGTACAATATTCTATGCAGATCATTGATAGAATGAAATAGGGAAAATGTATCATTCTATTAATTTTTTATAGAAATAAAAAATGTAATATTGAATAATATTCCAATACTTGTATCATTGGTAAAGTGCGTTTATAATCAAATAATCATTAGCTTTTTGATTGAATTACGTATTATTGAAAGCGTTTTTATTATGTGATACATTTCGATGGGCATGATTACTATATGACATGTATCGAAGGGGTTTTTTTATCGTTTTTTAAGGTAGGAAGTCTGACTTATATTCGAAAAAACTTTGTATGTAGTTGTAAGTAAGAAGGAGAATAAGGAATAATATAATTTTTACAAGATGGGGAGGGACAGTGTGAAAATGTAAGGTTTTCACATGAGGATATATGGGTTACGTAGGATTATTACTTTCGGGTGCAGCTTTATTTTTAAATAGTCTTGTTATATTAGGAAAAGCAGAGATGAAAAGTGCGGGTGTTTTTAATTTATTTGTAGGAGCATTACAAATTATTATTCCGTTCTATCTGATCATGATTTCTGACCAAAGCAATTGGACAGTGTATTCATATGCAGCTACTTTCTTATTTGGATTAACCTATTTATATGTAGGTGTTACCTTTATAAAGGGAATGGATAGTAGCGGTCTAGGGTGGTTTTGTATTTGGGTAGCAATTATTGCTTTATTCTATATGGTTGTTTCATTTGTTCAATTCCATGATGTTGTGAATGCGTTAACGTGGTTTATGTGGGCATTACTTTGGTATTTATTCTTTGTATTAAATACACAAAAAAAGAATATCAATCAATATCTTGGAAGGATTGCTTTCGTACAATCATGGGTAACATTGACGTTGCCTTCACTCTTTTATTTTATGGGAGTATGGGGAGAGGGATTCGTATATGAACTATGGGTTTATGTATCCGTAATTTCTATTTTATACTTCTGTTATTGTATTTATAAATATCGAGTACGTTAATCTATTTTCTGTAGAAAAGCATGGAATCGTTACACTAATTCCATGCTTTTTATATGTTAGCATTTATAATAGAGAGGTAGTATTTTACAATTTATCAAAATGGGGATGATGAAGTTGAAAAAAGTATTGGTGCTAGGGGGAACTAGATTTTTTGGTAAACATTTAGTAGAAGCGCTTTTGCAAGATGGACACGATGTAACGATTGCGACGAGAGGAATTACGGAAGATTCTTTTGGAAGTGCAGTAAAAAGACTTATTGTAGATAGAGAAGATGAAGAGCAATTAACAGAGCATCTAGAAGATAAAAGTTATGATATCGTATACGATAATTTATGCTATAGCTCGAATGCAGCGAATATAATATGTAAAGTTTTGGAAGGGAAAACGAAGAAATACATTATGACATCTTCAATGGTAGTCTATGAACCTGCACTAAACTTATCAGAAGAGGAATTCAATCCGTTCGAGTATGAAATCGCGTATGGAGATAGAAATGACTTCAGTTATAGTGAAGGGAAGAGGTTAGCCGAAGCAGTTTTATTCCAAAAAGCGACATTCCCAGTTGTGGCAGTTCGTTTTCCGGTTGTTATTGGAGAAAACGATTATACGAAAAGGTTACAATTTTATGTTGAACATATTGTGAGGCAAGAACCTGTCGCCGTGAATCATTTGGGTGGAGAGTTGTCGTTTATACATGAAGAAGAAGCAGGGCAGTTTTTAGCTTGGTGCGGGACAGAAAGCATAGAAGGACCAATTAATGCTTGTAGTCACGGGGTAATTTCTACTGGAGAAATTATTCATTTCATAGAAGAAAATACGGGAATAAAAGCACTCCTGCAAGAAGTAGGGAATCATGTAGCGCCTTATAATGAATTGATTAATTGCACATTACATAATGGAAAAGCTAATGAATTAGGATTCCCGTTCCGAGAGTTGAAAGTAGAAATAGCAAAAGTATTATGTTATTACATACATGCGATGAAATAATCATAAATCCCCCGGTGGCAATCCGGGGGATTCTGGAGGATTTCGACAATACTAATTTTACATTACCAAACTTACCTTATACGCACGACTAATGTTTTTGTGATTGAATTGCTTGTAAATACTTTTCATTTACCCGGTCCCAGTTCACTGTATGCCACCAGTTGGTAACAAATTCTGGACGCCGATTTTGATACTTTAAATAATAGGCATGTTCCCATACATCGATGACGAGTAATGGAATCTTACCTTCTTGCAAAGGTGTATCTTGATTGGGTGTACTCATAACAGCAAGTTCTTTACCATCAAGGACAAGCCATCCATATCCACTTCCAAAACGGCTAATTGCTGCTTTGGACAGTTGATCTTTTAAGTTGTCAAAGGTATTGAAATAATAATCGATTACTTTTGCAACGTCTCCATTAGGCTCACCGCCACCTCGTGGGCTCATTACTTCCCAAAAAAGACTATGACAATAATGACCACCACCGTTATTTCTTACAGCTGTAACAATTTCTTTTGGTAAAGTATCTAAATTACATAGTAATTCTTCTAAAGATTTATTATGTAATTCCGTATAATTTTCTAAAGTAGCATTTAAATTGTTTACGTATGTCGCATGGTGTTTTCCATGATGAATAGAAAGCGTGTTGCTATCGATATATGGCTCTAGTTCATCATAGTCATATGAAAGCTTTGGCAATTGAAATGAAGACATAACATTACCTCCTTTCTTTTTAAAAGTTGACCTAGGTAAAAATAATTTACCTGAGTCAAAAATACACCTATTTTTCATACAAGTCAATAGTAATCTCTTTAATTTTCTGAAAAATATTACAATAAAAGTAACACTTCGACTTTCATTTGTGACTCGTATTCTTTTTGCTTATACTGTAAAGTAGTAACGTTTTGTTGAAATAGAAGGAGATCGTTTATGAGTAAAACGAAACAATTAATAGAAGAAGCGAGTCATTTTATTATGATTTGCTATAAAGAGCTTAATAAAGAACAATTCATAGAAGAGCGAATGAAAGAAATTCAAGCTGAGGTAGAGAATACAGGGACGTATGAGCATACATTTGAAGAACTTGTTCATGGATCGCGAATGGCATGGCGCAATAGCAATCGATGTATCGGAAGATTATTTTGGAGCAAGATGCATATATTAGATGCACGTGAAGTAAATGATGAGGAAGGTGTATATAATGCATTAATTCATCATATTAAATATGCAACGAACGACGGAAAAGTGAAACCGACAATTACAATTTTTAAGCAATATCAAGGTGAAGAAAATAATATACGAATTTATAATCATCAATTAATTCGATATGCAGGATATAAAACAGAAATGGGAGTGATTGGTGACTCTCATTCCACTGCGTTTACAGATTTTTGTCAGGAACTTGGCTGGCAAGGAGAAGGTACGAATTTTGATGTATTGCCACTTGTATTTTCTGTTGATGGAAAAGAGCCTGTATATAAGGAAATTCCTAAAAAAGAAGTGAAAGAGGTACCAATTGAACATCCAGAGTACCCAATCTCATCTTTAGGAGTAAAATGGTATGGCGTGCCAATGATTTCAGATATGCGCTTAGAAATTGGCGGTATTTCCTATACAGCGGCTCCGTTCAATGGATGGTATATGGGAACAGAGATTGGGGCACGTAACTTAGCGGATCATGATCGTTATAACTTACTTCCGGCAGTTGCGGAGATGATGAATCTAGATACATCGAGAAACGGTACGTTGTGGAAAGATAAAGCGTTAGTTGAATTAAATGTAGCTGTTTTACATTCCTTTAAACAACAAGGAGTGAGTATTGTTGACCACCATACTGCTGCACAACAATTTCAGCAATTTGAGAAGCAAGAAGCCGCTTGTGGTCGGGTTGTAACAGGGAATTGGGTGTGGCTCATTCCACCGTTATCTCCAGCTACCACTCATATTTATCATAAACCGTATCCGAATGAAATTTTGAAGCCGAATTTCTTTCATAAATGATATTTAGTATAGTTTTTTTCTGCAAAATATAATTTTTTAAAATTACCGTTACGTAGCAAATGGAAGCCTTTACCCTCGGTTATTTTTGGAAGGGACTTTTTGAACCAAGAAGTTCCTTATGTTATAATCAAATTTCTGTTTCGAAGACCTTATATAAATATAAGGTCTTTTGTTTTGCTTTTTTATGTAAGAGGAATAGAAATTTTCTTTTAAATAAGGGATTTAGCATATTTTTAGGGACAACATAAGTGTGTAGGAAATTGATAAATTATTATACTTATATAATCATTGTGTTTTGGGTGTAAAAAATAAAACATAATAAAGTTTTTTTTTTAGATTGCTGAGGAAGGAGGAAGTGTAAATGAGGATGAAGAGTCGAAAAACGGATTGGCCTGTATTTCTTATTAGTGGTGGCTCACTTTTATTATTTGTAATTGCGGTTTTTTTAAATAAAAGTTACGTAGAGGGAGTCATTAATAGCAGTTTTACAGCTTCAATTAAATATTTTGGTGCTTTTTGGCAAGTTTTATTAATTGGTACATTTATTGTTGCAATGTGTATGGCGTTCTCGAAATATGGGAGAGTTAAACTTGGGGGGCTAGAGAAACCTGAGATTAGTACGACAAAATGGCTCGCTATTATTATGTCTACATTGCTTGCCGGAGGTGGCGTTTTTTGGGCAGCGGCAGAGCCGATGTACCACTTGCTGACGGTGCCACCAATACATGAAGGTATATCTGCTGGAACGCAAGAAGCAGTCATGCCGGCTTTAGCACAAAGTTATATGCATTGGGGTTTCTTAGCTTGGACGATTTTAGGGACAATTAGTGCAGTAGTGATGATGTATGGGCATTACCATAAAGGTATGCCGTTAAAACCTCGAACGCTTTTATATCCTATTTTTGGAGAGAAATTGCGAAAGAGTATACTTGGAACGATGATCGATGCATTTGCCATTATTGCGGTAGCGGCAGGGACAATTGGTCCAATTGGATTTTTAGGACTACAAGCAAGTTATGGATTACAAGCATTGTTTGACATTCCTGATGTGTTTACTACTCAATTAGCCATTATTGTTTGTGTAGTAGCTGTTTCTACTATATCCGCGGTAACAGGAATTGATAAAGGAATTCAAATTATAAGTAATTTAAATGTTAGATTAGCAGTTCTATTAATGGTATTTGTATTACTATTTGGACCAGGTGGATTTATTATTGATTCATTTGTTTCTTCGTTTGGATTTTATATAAATGAATTTATTCCAATGAGCACATACCGCGGTGATACAGGTTGGTTAGGATCGTGGACAATCTTTTTCTGGGGATGGTTTATTGGATATGGACCGATGATGGCAATTTTAGTGAGCCGAATTTCAAGAGGGAGAACAATCCGAGAAATCATCGTTGCAATTGGAATTATTGCACCTATTATTACAACGTTTTGGTTTACTATACTAGGGGGATCAGGTGTATTTTATGAGTTAATGAATCCTGGTTCTATCTCGACCGCATTAAGTGAATCGGGTATGCCAGCGGCTATGATTGCAATTACAGAGCAACTGCCACTCTCCAATATTATTGGACCTGCATTTCTTTTATTAACAATTTTATTTGTAGTGACAACAGGAGATTCAATGGCGTATTCGATTTCAATGGCAGTGACTGGAGATGGAAATCCTAGAATTAGTTTGCGAGTTTTTTGGTCGCTTATTATGGGCGCAGTTGCAGCGATTCTTTTATACATGGGTGAGGGAAGTATTAATGCATTGCAATCATTCATCGTAGTAACGGCTGTCCCAGTGTCAATTCTGTTGTTCCCAATGCTATGGCTAGCGCCTAAAGTCGCAGGGGAATTAGCATTAAAACAAGGTATTGTAAAAGAAGAAGATAAAACTGCTTTCTTATTTCAGAAGGCTAGTAAATCAAAATAATAAATAAACAAATAAAAGAGGAAGCATCTTAAATGAGATGCTTCCTCTTTACTATTTATCCAACTACTTTTCTTGAAGGGGGATAGTTCTCGAACAATCATTTTGTACAGTTTTAATCTATTCTAATACTTTACCTTTCGTCTCTGGGACACATAATAGCATCGTAACTAAACCGATTGGATAGATAATGAAGATGAGAGAGAGTGCTCCCATTAAATTACCACCTGCAGCGAGTAATCCGATAATGACAGGCCCAAATCCAGCTAAACCACGTCCTGTACCGAAAATAAAGTTTTCTGCTGTAGAGCGAGCTTCAGCAGGATAGTTTTCAGCTAAAATTGCTCCGAATCCTCCCATCATGCCATTTGCAAAGAATCCAAGCAATGCACTTCCCCATAGCAATAATGTTGAATCTGTGAATAAGAAGAAGTAAATGAGACAGTAGATAGTACCACCGACATAATAGATTGTAAAAGTTTTACGGCGACCAATTTTATCGGCTAGAATACCAAAAGTTGCAATTCCAATGAGCATGCCGATTGTAGAGATGAACATCCAACCGCTCGCTTTTGCTAATGTGTAGTTATATTTATTCGCTAAAATAGTGGGCATCCATGTAAAGATTCCATAATATCCGAAGTTCTGGATGAATGACATAATAATAAGTCCAATTGTTGTTATCGTTACTTTTTTATTGGCAAATAACTTTCGAAGTGGGAACTTTTTCATTTGCTTTAGTTGTTCTACTTCAGTAGTTGTTAAATTACCTTCAGCTTCTTTTTGTAGCAATTCTTTTTTGTATCGTTGTTTTTGTTCCCATATTTTCGGTTCACTTAAACTTTTGCGAACGTAAACAGCTAATAAAGCGGGAATGAGTCCAAATAAGAAAACAGCTCTCCATCCAAAATGCGGGACGATAAATGCTGGAAGGAGTGAAGCGACTAGTACGCCAAATTGCCATCCAAGTGCAACAACTGATGTCGCCTTAGCACGCATGTCTTTAGACCATGTTTCAGTTACGATGGCCATTCCAATCCCGAATTCACCACCAACTCCCATTCCAACTAAAAAGCGAAGAATTAATAATTGCCAATAATCGGTTGCGAAATAAATAAGTGCTGTTGCTAGTGAAAATAGTAAGATTGTGAAGGCCATCGTACGGATACGCCCAAATAAATCAGCAATAAATCCAAATAAATAAGACCCGATTAGCATACCTATTGTGGTAGCTAATGTTAAGTTTCCGCCTTCAACAGGGCTTAAATGAAATTCTTTTAAAATGTAGACAAGTACGAAAGATAAGAGCAACATATCTAAACCTTCTGCTGCATATCCTAGCGCAGAACCAAATAGTGTTTTATATCTTTTCTCTTTCGTCTCCTCTGTTGTTGATTGTAAATCAGTAGTGACGTTCATCATTATTCCCCCTTATTTTCTTCTACAGTCGCTATGGAAGAATAACAAAAGGCCTTCTCACCTGATATGATGAGAAGGCCAAAAAAGCATACGTATCCCTAAAAAGAACATACGTATATTGTATTCCGACTTCCTTCTCAACCTCACGGGGTTGGGTTAAAGGACTGTATTATATTACTTTATTTTTAGCACTCTTCTATTATATTGTCAAATAAAGATGGAATTGTTCTGTGTAAAATATTTCAAAAGGTATTTCATTCTTCTTGACGTCTACTTCATTATTTTCCCATAATAAAACTAACTACTATAAAAAGGAATGAATCACAGATGCTAAATTTAGTACTTATGATGATTGAACGCGTCGGACTTATTGTTATTTTAGGGTTTTTACTTTCGCATATTAAAACGTTCAGGCGCCTTCTTCATAAGCAAGACGGATATGTAGATAAGCTTAAACTTATTTGTATTTTTTCGGTGTTTACAATTGTAAGCAATTACACAGGAATTGAAATAGCAGGAAATACGATTATGAATGAAAATTGGCTACAAGGCGTTTCTTCATCGAGCACAATCGCGAATACACGTATTATGGGTGTTGGAATTAGTGGATTACTTGGCGGACCTATCGTCGGAATTGGAGTAGGATCAATTGCTGGTATTCACCGTTATATGCTTGGCGGGACGACAGCACTAAGTTGTGCAATCTCTTCAATTTTAGCGGGGATTATAACAGGTTATATTGGATACATTTTTAAAAGATATAATCGTACAATTACGCCTAAATTTTCAGCGATTTTAAGTGTTTTTATCGTTTCTTTAGAAATGATTATGATCCTATTAATTGTAGAGGATGGAATGAGTATTGTGAAAACAATTGCGATACCGATGATCCTTGTAAATAGTTTTGGAAGTTTTATTTTACTTTCTATGATACAAGCTATTTTGCGTCAGGAAGAGAACGCAAAGGCACTTCAGACTCATAAGGTATTACGTATTGCAGATAAAACGTTACCGTATTTTCGCCAAGGCTTAACAGAAGAGTCATGTAAGCATGTGGCACAAATTATTCACCGCTTTACAGGGACAGATGCGGTATCCTTAACAGATACAGAGAAAATATTGGCTCACGTTGGATTAGCATCAGATCACCATATTCCTTCACATAGTTTAATAACTGGTTTATCGAAAGAAGTGTTAAATACAGGGAAAATAATGAAAGCAAAATCACGTGAGGTTATTAATTGTCAACACGAAGGCTGTCCTTTGCAAGCTGCTATCGTTATTCCACTAACTTCACATGGAAATACGATAGGGACATTAAAACTATATTTCAAAAATCCTAACCAGTTAAGTCGTGTGGAAGAGGAATTAGCAGAAGGATTAGCAAAAATATTCTCTACACAACTTGAATTAGGTGAAGCTGAGTTGCAAAGCAAATTATTGCAAGATGCGGAAATAAAAGCATTACAAGCACAAATTAACCCACACTTTTTATTTAATGCGATTAATACAGTATCAGCTTTATGCCGAACAGATGTAGAAAAGGCAAGGAAGTTATTATTACAGCTTAGCGTGTATTTCCGTTGTAATTTGCAAGGGGCACGTCAGTTATTGATTCCACTAGAACAAGAATTAAACCATGTACAGGCATACCTATCACTAGAACAAGCAAGGTTCCCAAATAAGTATGAAGTAAAGATGTATATTGAGGATGAGCTAAAGATAACCTTAGTACCACCATTTGTTCTTCAACTATTGGTTGAAAATGCATTGCGACATGCTTTTCCGAAGAAGCAACCAGTATGCGAAGTGGAAGTGCATGTCTTTGAAAAAGAGGGTATGGTTCACTTTGAAGTAAAAGATAATGGACAAGGAATTGAGGAAGAACGTTTAGAACAATTAGGAAGAATGGTAGTTTCGTCAAAGAAAGGGACAGGAACAGCTTTATATAATATTAATGAACGTCTTATTGGGTTATTTGGGAAAGAAACGATGCTTCATATCGAAAGTGAATTAAATGAGGGGACAGAGATTACTTTTGTTATTCCAAAAAAGATAGGGGAGGAAGAGCGGGTTGTTAAAAGTATTAGTAGTTGACGATGAAATGTTAGCACGTGATGAACTAAAGTATCTATTAGAGAGAACGAAAGAAGTTGATATAATAGGTGAGGCTGATTGTGTAGAAGACGCATTAGAAGAGTTGATGAAAAATAAACCAGATATTGTGTTTCTAGATATTCAGCTATCCGATGATAACGGATTTGAAATCGCGAATATATTAAAGAAGATGAAAAATCCACCTGCAATTGTATTTGCTACTGCCTATGATCAGTATGCGCTGCAAGCATTTGAAGTAGACGCGTTAGATTACATTTTAAAACCATTTGATGAAGAGCGTATTGTACAAACATTAAAGAAGTATAAAAAACAAAAACAATCGCAAATAGAAACAAAGCAAGAAATAAAGGGAACAGATGTAACAGCAGAGATGCATAAATTAGCATTACCAATTGAAGAATCAATCGTACTTGTTAATATTGAAGATATTGTATATGTAGGGCTTGTAGATGGAAAAGTGACAGTAAAAACAATGAGGGAAACGTATGTAACACACGATACACTTGTAATTTTGGAAAAGAAGTTGCCACAAGCAAGTTTTATGCGTGTCCATCGTAGCTTTATTGCAAATATTAATCATATTACTGAAATTCAGCCATGGTTCAATTCTACTTATAATTTAATCATGAAAGAAGGATCGAAAGTACCTGTTAGCCGTACATATGCAAAAGAACTCAAGAAGCTGCTTCGTATTTAAGAAGCAGCTTTTGTATTTCATCCTTTTATATTTGTAACTGATTTTGTATATTTGACGTTCTGTTATGTAAACGCTTACTTAGGCGTTTATATCCTATACAATAAAGGTACCAAATCGAAAGAGGTGGCCAAAATGAGTACAAAAAAAGTATATAGTTTCTTATCACAAGCATTCATATTCTCAGCTATTATGTTAATTTCTAATATTATTGCAACACATTTACCAATTCCGATGCCTTCATCGGTAATCGGGTTAGTCATTTTATTTAGTCTATTATGTTTAAAAGTAATTAAATTGGAGCAAGTTGAATCACTTGGAACAGCTTTAACCGGTATTATCGGATTCCTTTTCGTCCCATCAGGTATTTCAGTTATTAATTCTCTTGGTGTAATGGGACAATATTTTGTACAAATTTTAACTGTAATTGTTGTCGCAACAATTATTTTACTCGCTGTAACAGGGTTATTTGCACAATTTATTTTAGGAAAAGATGAAAAAGAAACAGAAGATACAAAAGAATTGAAAGTAGTAAATAAAGGACGCAAGCACGGAAAGGTTGCGTAACCATTTTAGAATATATTGTTAGGAGGTAATGAACATGGCAAGTACAATGACTCCATATTTCGGAATCGTCGTTTCATTAATCGCATACGGAATCGGCACATTATTATTTAAGCATTCTAAAGGATTCTTCTTATTCACACCATTATTTGTAGCGATGGTATTAGGGATTGTCTTTTTAAAGGTAGGTAACTTTACTTTTGAAGAGTATAATACTGGCGGAAAAATGATTAGTTTCTTCTTAGAACCAGCAACAATTGCCTTTGCAATACCGTTATATAAACAAGTTGATAAGTTAAAAAAATATTGGTGGCAAATTTTATCAGCTATCGTAGTAGGATCTATTTGTTCAGTAATTGTCGTGTTCATTGTTGCAAAAGCAATTGGTCTAGATACAGCAGTAATGAATTCAATGTTACCGCAAGCAGCAACAACAGCAATTGCGTTACCAATTTCTGAAAGTATTGGTGGTATACCAGCAATTACATCGTTTGCAGTTATTTTTAACGCAGTTATCGTATACGCATTAGGAGCATTATTCTTAAAAACATTTAGAGTGAAACATCCAATTGCAAAAGGTTTAGCGCTTGGAACAGCAGGTCACGCATTAGGAGTAGCAGTAGGAATTGAAATGGGTGAAGTAGAGGCAGCTATGGCAAGCATTGCTGTAACGGTAGTAGGGGTTGTAACAGTAGTTGTCATACCAATGTTCATGCCGTTTATTGGATAGTAAAACTTACTTAAAAAAATGAGAAAAGCAAGCTATTTGTAGGACAGATTTCTACTGATAGCTTGCTTTTTATGTTACAGTAGTGGTAAGACCTATCTCTAATAAAATGTAAGTTTCCTTAAATCTTCATTAATACTATGTAGAATACGTTTTGAATTAGGTCATTGTATTGTAAAATAAGAAGTAAGCTACTATAGACCTACTAAGGTAGGCGTATAATGAGCTTATAAAAATCTTAATATGAATGAATAATTAAAAGTAGAAAAGAGAGAAAAATCTACTTATTAACGTTTTACTTTATAGGACAGGAGAGAGTACTCGTCGATTATGCAAATAAAAAACCTGTTTCAAAGCAAAGGATTTCAGAGGTTACTCGTATTAGTAATACTTGCTCTCGTGTTATACGGGCTGCAAAGTATGTTGAATTTAATTTTAATTACGTTTATTCTCACGTATTTAATGGATCGATTCCAAAAGTTTATTTCTCGTAAATTAGATCATTTTATGCCCATCAATCGAAAGCTCATTATAGCATTTCTATATGTCATGTTAATTGGTGGAATTGCTATTACGCTATTTAAATATTTACCAGTATTAACGATACAAATTTCACAATTGATTTATCAATTTAACGTATTTTTAAGAAACCCACCGGATAGTGAATTAATTAAGTATGCAGTTAATGCTGTCAATCATATGGAACTTTCTAAATATGTAGGACAAGGTGTAGACATTTTGTATAAATCGATTACAAATGTCGGGAAGTTCGGACTTCAAGTTTTACTTTCTTTAATTTTAAGTTTATTTTTCCTGTTGGAGAAATCTCGTATCGTTGCTTTTACTGCAAAATTTAAAGAAAGCCGACTTGCAATTTTCTATACTGAAATTGAGTACTTCGGTAAGAAATTTGCACGTTCATTCGGAAAAGTAATCGAAGCACAATTTTTAATTGCAGTTGTTAACTGTGTTTTATCCGTTATTGCATTATGGATATTAGGATTCCCACAATTATTAGGTTTAGCGTTAATGATCTTCTTACTCGGTTTAATTCCAGTAGCTGGGGTTATCATTTCGTTATTCCCACTTTGTATGATTGCCTACAATATCGGCGGTATTATGTACGTTGTTTATATTTTAATTATCGTAACAGTCATTCATGCGCTTGAAAGTTACGTGTTAAATCCGAAGTTTATGTCGCAAAAAACAAACTTACCGATTTTCTATACGTTTATGGTATTAATCTTCTCAGAACACTTCTTAGGTGTATGGGGACTAATTATCGGTATTCCAATCTTCATTTTCTTATTAGATGTCTTAGATGTGACGAGTGATGAAATGGAGAAGGACTTGGAAAAAAATAAAATGAAGTAGAGAAAAGCATCGATGTTCGATGCTTTTTCTTTTATAACATGATGTTTCTTATGCCATACTGTAAGAAGAATATAGAATAGGGGTGAAAGAATGGTTGTAAATGAAAAGGTAGAATTAGCTACATTTGCTGGAGGGTGCTTCTGGTGTATGGTTTCGCCATTTGAAGAGATGGAAGGGATTATAAAGGTTGTTTCTGGTTATACAGGCGGTCATAAAGAGAATCCAACCTATAAAGAAGTGTGCTCGGAAACGACAGGACATTATGAGGCAGTACAAATTACATTTGATGCAACCAAAATGCCGTATGAAGAGTTATTAAATATATATTGGAGACAAGTTGATCCGACTGATGTAGGTGGGCAATTCCACGATCGTGGACAGTCTTACGAAACAGTGATTTTTTATCATAATGAAGAACAACATAAGAAGGCAGAGGATTCAAAAGAAGAGCTTGCACAGAGTGGGCGTTTTTCAAAGCCGATTGCGACAAAAATATTACCAGCTACTACGTTTTATCAGGCTGAAGAATATCACCAAGGATATCATAAGAAAAACACATTCCGCTACGAGTTATACCGTAAGGGCTCAGGGCGAGATGCGTTTATTAAGCAACATTGGCCAAAGGATAATGCTCATTTAAAAGAAAAACTCAATGAGATGCAGTTTTATGTAACGCAGGAAAATGGAACAGAACCACCTTTTCAAAATGAATATTGGAATCATAAAGAAGAAGGTCTTTATGTAGACATCGTTTCAGGAGAACCTTTATTTACTTCTTTCGATAAGTTTGATAGCGGATGCGGCTGGCCTAGTTTTACAAAGCCAGTTATGTCAGCTAGTGTGAAAGAAAAAATGGATGTGAGTCATAATATGACGCGTACGGAAGTGAGAAGCAAAGAAGGGGATTCACATCTTGGACATGTATTTCCAGATGGCCCAGGACCAAATGGACTTCGCTATTGTATAAACTCAGCAGCCCTTCGATTTATTCCAAAAGAGGAATTAGAGAAAGAAGGCTATGGTGATTTTCTAATTTTGTTTGGAAATAAAAAATAACCTCGCAGTTAGCGAGGTTATTTTTTTGTTATTTTGCTTTTTTCTTTTTAAACTTACTTAATACTTCATAAACGATTGGAACGATAAGAAGTGTTAATAACGTTGAACTTGTTAATCCACCAATTACTGTTACACCAAGTCCTTTAGAAATTAAGCCGCTACCTTCAAATCCTAATGCAAGCGGGATAAGAGCCCCGATTGTTGCAATTGCAGTCATTAAAATAGGACGAAGACGTGTTGCACCAGCTTCTAATAAAGCTTCACGTGTTGATAGACCTTCATTTTCTTTATGAATAACGCGGTCGATAAGCACGATTGCGTTTGTTACAACGATACCGATTAACATAAGCGCACCGATCATTGCAGATACACTTAACGTTTCACCAGAGATTAATAAGGCAACAAGAGCTCCGATAATTGTAAATGGTAGCGAGAATAAAATTGCGAATGGTGCAAGAGCACCGCCAAATGTAACGACAAGAACGAAGTATACAATGGCAATCGCAGCTAACATCGCTAAGCCAAGTTGCTTAAATGATTCTTCAATATCTTTTGTAACGCCACCCATAGAAACATCTACGCCAGAAGGAAGATCCATTTTATCTACTTCTTTTTGAACAGCGGCAGATGCTTTTGAAACGTCATCAGATGTTAGTTTTGCACTCACTTCCGCATAAACACGGCCATCGCGGTGTTTCACTGTATTCGAAGTTTCCCCTTCTTTTACAGTCATTACATCCTTCACAGCCACTTCATTACCAAGTGGTGTTGTAAGTTTTCGATTTGTTAAGTCATCGATTGTTTCATAATTTTGTTTTTCAGCTTCTACATATACATTGACATCTTTACCGTCTTTTTTAATTGTTGTCAGAACAGGGCGATCATGCTGATTAGAAAGTCCCATTCCAATTTGTGCAGCCGTTAGACCCATTTTGCTTAGTTTTTCTTGATCTGCGACTAAAGTGTACTCTGCATATGTTTTTGCAATACTAGAGTCTATATCTTTTAAGTCTTTATTTTTCTTCATGATATTTTGAATATCTTTTACGACAGGTGTAATCTCTTCAGAGCTATCTCCGTAAACGTATAGTTTAATTTCATTACTACCGCCACCCGCTCCGAAATCTTGGTTTTTCCATTCACCTTTTCCAGACATCTTCTGTAAATCTTTAACGACTTGTTCTTTCTCTTTTACAAAGTTTTTCGTGTCATTATCATATTGTACGAAGAACATTGCTTGATTTGATTGACCAGGGCTCATTGGGTTTTCTCCACCTAATGAGAATTGAATTGTTTTGACGTCTTTATTATTTTGGAAGTGCTTTTCAGCTTTTGTTGCAATTTTTTCAACGTCTTCTAATGTTTGACCTGGTTCAGGGTTGTATGTTGCAATAATCATTTTTTCTTCTTCAGCTGGTAAGAAACTTACACCGATAATTGGCACAAGTGCAAGGCTACCAACTAATAGAAGGACAGCGATACTTGATGTAATAATTTTGTGATTTAAAGCCCATGCAAGTATGCGCTTATAACCATTTGCTAATTTACTTGGTTTTTCCTCATGATGTACTTCTTTTTCCCTCATGCTCTCTTTTTTAAATAAAGAATGCGCTAGCATTGGTACGATTGTAACTGCTACTAGTAATGATGCTAATAAAGCGAAGACGATAGTTAAGGCGAATGGTAAGAACATTTCACCGATCATACCTTTTACTAGTCCAAGCGGTAAAAATACAGCAATTGTTACAATGGTAGAAGACATAATTGGAATAAACATTTCTTTCGTAGCTTCACGAATTAAATCTTTCCCGCGTAGTTTTTCCTCTGATAATGACATACGTCGGTAAATATTTTCAATAACAACAATGGAATCATCGACGACGCGCCCGATAGCGACTGTCATTGCTCCAAGTGTCATAATGTTAAGCGTAATATCCATTTGCTTTATGACTAATACAGCAATTAATAAAGAAAGTGGTATGGAAACGACAGAGATTAATGTTGTTCGGATATTTCGTAGGAACAGCATAATGATAACAATCGCAAAGATAGCACCAAAAATGGCTTTGCTCAGCATTGTTTCTACTGATTTCTCAATAGGTGCACCTTGGTCGAATGTTGAAATAATCTCTAAGTCTTTATATTTTTTCTCAAGTTCTTTTACTTTATCTTTCACTGCATTTACAACATCAACTGTATTCGCGTCAGCAGCTTTTACAATTTGAATTCCAATTGCTTCTTTTCCATTTGTTCGAGAAATAGATTCTGCTTTTCCGACTTCTTTAATGTCAGCAATTTCGTCTAATGTAACTGTCGGAATCCCGTTCATAGCGGCTGGATTCATTTGCGGCATTTGTGTACCAGCTCCAGCATTTTGACTACCTTGACCACTCGGTGATGAAGGAACAGCTGGGATTTTCAGTTCTTTTAGTGCTTTAATTGTTGTAATATTTCCATCTACAACAACTGATTTTTCCGTGTCTTTAAATGTATATAAGCCAAGTGGTAAAGATACGTCCGATCCTTTAATTACATTTTTTACAGTATCTTCACTTAAACCTAATTCTTTCATCTTATCTTTCTTGAAGACAAGTTGTACTTCATCTACTTGTTGACCTGAAATTTGAACAGATGCGACCCCATCAAGTCCTTTTAATCCTGGAACAACATTTTTTTCTACATTTTCAGTTAAGGTAGCTAAAGATTCACTTTTACTTGCTACGCTTAACGAAATAACTGGAAAGGCATTGAAGTTTACACGTGAAACTTTCGGGTCCTGTACGCCTTCTGGCAGTTTCACATTTGCGAGAGCTTCTTTAATTTCTGTTTCAGCCTTCTCCATGTTTTTATCAAAATCATATTCTACCTGAATAGAAGATGCGTTTTGAAAAGATGATGAGCTAACAACATTTACACCACTTAAATTTTGTAGTTGCTCTTCCATTGGTTTTGAAATTTTGTCAGCTACTTCTTCTGGTGTAGCACCAGGATAAACCGTAGTTACTGTTACAACCGGTGTTGTTATATCAGGAATTGTTTCCAGCTTCATATTAAGCCCAGAATAAATACCTGCAATGGTAACAATAATGGTTAGTAGCCAAACTGCGAACTTATTTTTTAACGAGAAATTAATGATTTTGTTCATGTTTGCGCTCCCTTTTTATTGTATTGACCAACTGGTCAGTCTAATACATAATATAACTGACTGATTGGTCAGTCGTCAATGAAAAGAGATGGTATAATAAATTCATGATAAGATGCGAGATTAAGTTTAGGAGAGAAGATATGAAAGAAAAAGAGCGCTTAATTATAGAGATGGCTATGAAGTTATTTGCGACTAAGGGTGTAAATGCGACATCAGTGCAGGAAATTGTGACAGCTTGTGGCATATCTAAGGGAGCTTTCTATTTATATTTTAAATCGAAAGATGAGCTTTTATTAGCAACACTTCGATATTACTATGACAAGATTCAAAATAAAATGATGGATATTGATAAAGAATCATTATTACCACGTGAAAAATTTGCAAAACAATTGCATTGCCAGTTTAACGATATACAAAAGCATAAAGAATTTATTATTATGCATGCGAGGGAAAATGCTATTCCTTTTAATAAAGAAGTGGAAGAATTTATGATGCGGATGAAGTTAGAGTCTCACGCATTTTATCGTAATAGTTTACTGTCTATTTATGGTGACAAGGTTATTCCATATTTGTTAGATTTAGTAATTATGGTAGAGGGCATATGCCGTGGATATTTAGAACTAATCATTATACAAGCATCAGAAATTGACTTATCGTATGTCTCTGCGTTTATTTTGAAAAGAGTGGATGATTTAGTAGATGGATTGGTAGAATCTTCGGAAGAACCCGTGTTACATGAAGAAAAGCTTGGAGAATTCCTTTGTAAATCAGAGCTTATTAAGGAGCAGGTTAAGGAACATTTTTTGAAAGAAATTATTGTTTTTAAACGTACATTAGCTGATCAATTAGAAGATGATGAATTAATTGTTACGCTAGATGTTTTGGAGGCGGAAATGAGATTACCAAATCCAAGGATTCCGGTCATCCAAGGAATGCTGTCTAATTTAGAAGTATATCCAAATTTAAAAGAATTCCGTTTACGACTTATGGGATATTACAATATAAAAAGGTAACAATGACAGTTTTCATTGTTACCTTTTTTTTATGCATTCACTTTTTCTTTTGTTTGTGTAGTCTCTTCTTGCTCAATATTGATTGTTTCTTTTACGATATAAATCGGACGGTTTTTACTTTCGTCATAAATACGAGCAATATATTGGCCGACGATGCCAAGGCCAAATAACTGAATACCACTAAAGAATGTAATAGCAACCATTATAGATGCCCAACCTGTTTGCGTATCATGTCCGAGAATTTTCACAGTAATTGTATATAGTAAGACAATTATAGAAATAAGAACTGATAATAAACCTAAAGACATAACGATGCGTAATGGCTTTGTCGAAAATGCAATAATGCCATCAGATGCAAATTTAATCATTTTCTTTAATGGATATTTTGTTTCACCAGCAAAGCGCTCATCGCGTTGATATTCAACATACGTTTGGCGGAAGCCAACCCAAGACATCATACCGCGGATGAAGCGATTTCGCTCAGTCATTTGATTGAAAACATCAGCTACCTTGCGATCGATGATTCGGAAGTCACCAGTATCTTTTGGGATATCGATATCAGACATGTAGTTTAGGAATTTATAGAAATATTTAGCTGTTAAAAGTTTAAACCAAGTTTCACCTTTACGTTGTTTACGTTTTGCATAAACAACTTCATATCCTTCTTCCCATTTTGCAATAAGTTCAGGAATAACTTCAGGTGGATCTTGTAAGTCTGCGTCTATAATTACAATAGCGTCACCTTTTGCAGCAGCAATACCAGCTGTAACGGCTACTTGGTGTCCAAAGTTACGCGCGAAATTAACGATTTTTGTACGGTAATCATTTGCTGCAATCTCAGATAAAATTTCCATTGTACGGTCTGTACTACCGTCATTTACAAAGACAAACTCGTAATTAATATCATTTTGAAGCATAACGGACTTTAAACGGTTATAACATTCCTGTGCTACTTCTTCCTCGAAGTACATAGGAACTACAACCGAAATTAATTTTTGCATGTTGTATCCTCCGTATTTTTAATAAGTCGTTCAAATTTAATTAGTAGCATTTTCAGTTTGGTTGAATGTCCAAATTTTATTAAGGACAAAATTTATAACCATTCCGACACCAATTGCGAAAATCTGTGCAATTAATGCATTCAAGGCAAGCTTATCTACTAATATAAATAAACATAATGTATTAAAAGCCAATACAATTAAATTTACAGTTAGAAATTTAAAGAACATTGACGTGCTTTTATTATTAGGTTTAAACACCCAATTTTTATTCCAATAGTAGCTATTGGCAACACCAATTAAATAGGCAATGGTATTCGCAACAAGATAGTTCATCCCGAACTTTAATAAGATCCAAAAGCTAATAATGGTAATGAGCGTATTAAAGATTCCTACTAAACCAAACTTTAAGAGTTTCTCCATAATAGTATCCTCATCTTTATAAAATATATAAATAAAACAAGAAATGTAGAAAGGTTATTCTTATATAACAACTATCAATTATAGCATAGTTTATACTAAGATGTTATATGTTTTGAGTGGATATCATTTTAGGATATAGAATGAATTTGTCAATAATAAAAAAGGTTATTTTAAATTGGCATACCGGACAATATGAGAGCAAACATGGAAATCATGGTAATATTAATGTATAGTAGCTGGTAGTGTAATTTTTTTAGGAAATATAATGTTTTCCCATATAAATATGTTAAGGAGTGAGTTTTTTTGGAACGTTTTTCTGGATTGTTTTCAACTTTTTCTACACGTGCCATATACGGCATTTATAGCTTTTTCGTTGCAATATTAATTTTTGATTATTTTTCAGATACTCAAAAATATAATTATGTAATGATATTAGTTGGAGTTTTATTATTATGTACAATTGGAAACTTTATACTTAGTAGTGGATCGCTATATCTTGAGAGAGTAAATGAAAAAATATGCTTTTTTGTACTGCTAATTATTTGTGTAGCAGTGAAAACTGCATGGATTGTTACATATAAGATTGATCCGATTGGTGACTATGAAGCCTTTTTCAATACTGCAAAAGCATTAGGTGATAACTTTGTTATTCATGATAGATATGTTGCATTATTTCCACATATTTTTGGTTATGCTTCATTCTTAAGTATCTTCCTAAAAATATTTGGTGCAAACTTTATGATTCCGCCAATTATTAATGTTGTTTTAACTACAATTTCGATGGGATTAATATATTTTATAGCTAGAAGAATTGGTGGAGTGAGAACAGCGATAACAGCAAGTGTTTTATGGATTCTCTTGCCATCACAAACGATGTATAACATGTTTGCACTTTCAGAACCGTTGTATTGTACAGTACTGTTATTAGCCTGGGCAATTATGATAATTGTTTATGATAAACTTGAAAATATAACGATTGCAAAGGTTATTATGTATTCAATTCTATTAGCTGCATTACTTGTATTAATAAACATGGCAAGACCAATTGCAGCAGTGCCAATTATAGCCTTAGCGATATGGATGTTTATTATAGATACAAAACATATCGGGAATAAAAAGCTACTTATTAATAAGGTGGCATACTTAGGGGTTATCATTATTGGATACTTAATGATGTCTTCGGCGGCAAATCATTATGTAACATTACGTTTAGGTGAAGAGATAGCAACAGTGCCGGGATACAATATTCATGTAGGGTTTAATAAGGGAGCCTCAGGAACATGGAATCCAGGAGATTCAGCATTACTATATCATTATAGTGGTCAACCAGGATGGAGTGCTCAGGACGTCCAAAAGCAAATGCTTGAAGAAGCGAAAAAGAGAATCAAAAACGATGATATAGATTTCGGGAAACTAATGTATGATAAATTTATTATCTTTTTAGGTAATGATGAACAAGCTGTTAAATATGCAGATCCAATTATGGACCATAAAGTACGCTATACTATAATTTCTAATGTCTTCTATTACTTTTTACTAGTTACTTCACTGTTCGGAGCGTTAGTAGCTATAAAAAATAAAAATAAATCTTCACTTTTAATTATTTGTTTATATGTAATTGGGCTAACAATGGCACAAATGATAGTAGAAGTAGCACCGAGGTATCATTATTCGGCTACAATACCTATGATCTTTTTAGCTGCTTTTGGTATTAAGCATATTTATAATAAAAAAAGTGACAGAGATATAGTAAAAAGATAAGTAAAAAAATAGTAAAAAAAGCAGTTGTTTCAAAAGGGTGTGTACGAATCCTTTTAGAAGCAACTGCTTTTTTACTTATAAAATTTGAAAGATAGTTCTTATTGGATTAAGCGTTTTGCTGAGCCCATTTCTCTACATCCCAAGTTTTTGTTATCCAACCTTCATAAAAGTCTGGTTCATGGCATACAAGAAGAATTGTTCCTTTATATGCTTTCATCGCCTTTTGTAGCTCTTCTTTTGCTGTAACATCAAGGTGGTTTGTTGGCTCATCAAAGAGTAACCAGTTACTTTCTTCACCCATTAGTTTACATAAACGAACTTTTGCTTGTTCGCCACCGCTTAATTGGTTCAGTGGACGAGAGATATGTTCGTTTTTCAAACCGCATTTCGCTAACATGGCGCGTATCTGATGTTGGTCTAAGCTAGGGAAAGTATTCCAAACATCATCAATTGGTGTTATATTATCAGCTTTTACTTCTTGTTCGAAGTATGATGGATTTAAGAAGTCACCAAGGCTTGTTTTTCCGCTTAATGGTTTAATCTTACCTAAAATTGTCTTCAACAGTGTTGACTTACCGACACCGTTACATCCAACAATTGCAATTTTTTCTCCGCGTTCAATTGTCATCGTTAATTTTGGTAATAGCGGATGTGTATATCCAATTTCTACATTTTCCCCTTCAAAGACGAATCGGCTACTTGCACGACTTTCTTTAAATGAAAACTCAGGTTTAATAGCTGTTTCAGGGCGATCGATACGTTCCATGCGATCAAGTTGCTTTTGACGGCTCTTTGCACGTCCTGTTGTTGAGTAACGAGCTTTATTTTTCGCAATAAAATCTTCTTGCTTTTTAATGAATTCTCGCTGCTTCTCATAAGCGTTGATATGTTGATTTTTATTCATTTCTGCTAGCTCTAGGAATTTTTCATATGTCGCTGTGTAACGCGTCATTTTTGTGAATTCTAGATGGAAAATAATATCGACGCATTTATTCATAAATTCCGTATCATGGGAAATTAATAGGAATGCGTGTGGATATTCTTTTAAATAAGTTGTTAACCAATGAATATGTTCAACGTCTAAATAGTTGGTAGGCTCATCTAATAGTAGTACTTCTGGTTGCTCAAGTAGTAATTTTGCGAGTAATACTTTTGTACGTTGTCCACCACTTAATGCTGCAACGTCACGATCTAGACCAATTGCGTCAATTCCAAGACCACGTGCTGCTTCTTCAATTTTAATATCTAATAAATAGAATCCGCCTGCCTCAAGAGCATCTTGAATTTCTGCCATTTGCTCAAGAAGTTCCTCTAATTCTTCCGGTGTAGCAGTTCCCATTTTTTCTGCAACTTCATTTAAAGCTTTTTCTTTTTCAAATAAAGGTAAAAACGCATCTGCTAATACATCACGAATTGTGCGACCAGGTGTTAAAATAGTATGCTGGTCTAAGTAACCGTAATTTGTACCAGGTGTCCATTCTACACGACCTTCGTCATGGATAAGCTGACCAGTAATTATATTCATAAATGTTGATTTACCAACACCGTTTGCTCCAACTAATCCAACATGTTCCCCTGCAAGTAAGCGCATGGATACATCTTTAAATAATGTACGATCACCAAATGTATGGCCTAATTTTTCAACAGTTAATAAGCTCATAATGTCCTCCGTTCATTTCTAAATAGTGTCTTGAATCATGATACTAAATTCTTGGATAGAATGCTATCATTTCCAAAATATATAATGTATTTGACCAGTAGGGTATGCGATTCCAAAAGGATGATGGTTTGCTATGATGTGAAAGAAATAAAAATAAGGTGTAACCATTTAATAAAAGTGGTTACACCTTATTTTTTATTTTAAATAACCACGAACAATTCCACGTAAGCGATTTGCATGGAATTTGCGCTTATCATTAGAAATATTTTGTGTCATACGGAATGTTGCGGCAGCAACAGCACGTAAGAAATAAGAGAATCCGTAGTGTAAGCGAATAACCCTACCAAAACCACCAGCATAAGAAATGGCACGTTTTAATGATTGTTCATTAATAATTTCCTCTTTTACAGGATGGTATACGAACAGATCTTTTCTAAATAAACCAGTATAATTTTGTTTCATACCGCGTAGTACAAAGTCAGTTTCTTCACCAGCTCCATAAATCGTTCCCGAACCAACACCTAAATCTTCATCAAATGTACCTACATCTTGTACAAATTGCTTTGTAAAGAATAGTGTGAAAGAAGGTCCCATGAATCCATACTTATTATTTAAAATAATGTCTGTATTCGGCGAGTGTATTAAAGAACCCGTTCCTTCAACATTTGTCGTGTTTGTTGAGATAAAATGAACATCTTTATTAGAGTTGAAGGTTTCTAATATACTCTCTAAAACATTTGTTTCATAAATACAATCATCATCTGGAAAAGCGATAAAATCGCCATCCGCTACTTTTAAGCCTGCATTGCGAGCTCTCGATAGTCCTTTAATAGGTGTATAAATGTAATTAATAGAAAATCTATCTTTATATTCATCAAATAAATCAGAGATTGGCGTATCGTTTTGATCTACTACGATAAGTTCGAAGTTTTTGTAAGTTTGTTGTTCAAGTGATTTTACTAAGTCAAGAATATCATCACGTCTGCCACAAGTAGCCATGATTAAAGAAAATTTCAAGTTTAACAGCTCCTTTTAGAGATTGCGTTTAAGCCTTTTTGAATCGTGCTAGTATCTTTTCGAGTAGTGAAAAGAGAATTTCATCCTTTGTTATAAAGAGGATAAGGGCATAAGTTAATCCACACGTTATTATTACTAGGATAACTTGTAGTATTTGTCCAGATACGATCATATCAATAACGAATGCTATCGGTATAAATGTTAGGGAATAAAAGAGATATTTAAGTTTTTGTATATCGAATAACGTATAATTCACTTTTAGTTTCTTTTTCACATAAATATATTCAAATGTGATTAAGAAACAATTCGCAATTGTTGTTGTAAAAATTGCGGTTGTTGGTGTAAGTACATGGAAGAATATTAGTGCAATATTAGATGCTAAGTTGATAAATCCGCAAATAAATAAAAATCGCACTAAAATGCTTTCTTTCTTTTTCACATAAATAATTTGATTCGATAAAATGGACTCAATGCCAACTGTAATCATATAGAAGGCGAAAACAATTAGTGTATTACCAGCTCCGGCAAACTGTTGTCCACCGTAAATGACAACAGCTCCATGAGCAATGAGCATTAAACCGATTGCAGCAGGGAATAGGGTAATGAAATATACTTTTGAAATTTTATTTAGTAAAGATTCATACTCCATTTCAGACGCATTTCCTGATAAATAAGAGAGTCTTGGAACGGTTACTTGTACAACACTTAACATAAGTGTATTAATAATCATCATAATTTGAAAAGCCATTACGTAATATGCAACTTCTTCTTTTCCAACATATATTCCTAAAAAAAGACGATCTAATTGAGTATATAAAATATTAGCATTTGAAAAAATCAAGACTAATAGTAACGGTTTTAAATGAGGAATAATCGTTAAGTCGGAAAAATCAAATTTCACTTGGCGTTTCACATATATAAAGCTAATAGAGTGGTTTAAAAATGTGGATAATACTAATAAACCAGCATATGTTTTGTAATCGTCGACCCCATGAATGAAAGAGAAAAGAAGTACGACATAGATTAATCGAACGATAACGGTTTTTTTAGTGATGAAGTCATAATTTTCATATGCCTCGTTGAACCATTCCACATAAAACATGTTAGATATGAAATTAAAACCAAAAATAAGAAGAACTGGAAATAGACTTTCATGTCCATATCCAATATAACTAAAGAGCACAAAGGCTGATAAAGCCAAAATACTAGTTGTGAAGTTAATTACATAGAGACTTGTAAATAACTTAGAAACTTTCTTCTTATCGTTTTTAATTAAGCTAATTTCACGTAAACCATATTGGTATACACCAAATACGGCGAACACGAAGAAGTAATTGAAAAAAGTTTCAGCAATATTAACGGTTCCGATTGAAGTGGCTCCTAACGTTCGATATGCGTAAGGACCAACTAAAATTGGAAGGATAATATTAAACGTATTGAGCAGTATTTTATAAAAAATATTTGAAGCAATTGATTTCTGCATAATTTCACCTTTCCATTAAAATAATCCAATTTAATTAAAATACTTGCTATGTCATAGTAAGGTTTTTAACTACAGTTAATTCTTTCAATATAATGAAGTGTAAGGTGTTTTCTACACGATTTACAAATCCTTAAATTGTTTTGTTGACCACCCGTATAAGTGTACCCTACATAAACTTTGTAAAGCAACTGTTGATGGAATAGAACCGTGTTATAAATGAGATTTTATCAATTAGAAAAAGTGAATAGCGAACGGATCTGTATAAAAATATTACATAGTATGTGTGAAAAGGAGTAATGGTTGTATGAAGGTGTGGAAATGATTATAAAAAATGAGCGAATATATGATAATTATTCGCTCAGAAGATGTTTTAATGGTAAAGTCCTATATACTCCAAGGTTTACTTAAAGTTAGAACTTCAGCCATTTCCTTGCTTTTGACACGCCCTTTTTTTCTACTTTCTGCACGCTCAGAACCAGTTGTGTGTAGCCAATGTTCTTCTTCAGTTTCAGGCAGTACTTGTGGAACAGATGAAGGTTTTCCGTCTTTTAATGCAACGAATGTAATGAAACATGTTGCAGCTATTCTACGTTCTCCTGCTAATAAATTCTCTGCAATTACTTTTACGAACACTTCCATTGAAGATTTTCCTGTATAACATACGAATGCTTCGTAACAAACAGAATCTGCTTGATGAATTGGAGTTAAAAAATCTACAGAATCGATAGATGCTGTTACGCAATGTTTACGGCTATGTCTTGCAGCTGCAATTGAAGCGATACTATCAATTTCTGCTAATAATTTTCCTCCGAAAAGTGTTTGATGATTATTTAAATCATTCGGAAAAACACGTGTTGTTTTAATTGCTTTGGATTCTCGCATGAATTTCTTTTCCATATGGTCAGCCCCTATTTTCTGTTTTCAATCAGAATGACATGTATTGTAAGTGGAGTACAAAAATATTAAAAATCCATAGATATTTAATGAAGTAAAGAATTCCAGAAGAGGGTGAGTAAAACTTCTGTATTTGTATTCATGTAACTGAAAGAAAAGTTATCTTATATAAAGTGTAGTGTAAAAGAGGATTCGCTTACATTGCAAGTGAAAAAATTAGGACCCTGTATTTGTCATAGAAATTCCCTATCAGCTGTGTGCCTATTCATGATAGAATCGTTTTGTTATGAATGGAAATAGAGGTGCAATGGACATATGAATCATATACAAACAAATTTTTCGTCTTTTTTCAGTAAAATAATGATTGGTGCGATGCTCGCATTTTTTGTTTACAGTTGTTGGTCTGCGTTCGAAACAAGCAAACAATTTTTTGGAGACAATACAACAAGTGTAACAATTGTATTGGTTATTTTCGTTATTCTCATGCTGTTGGTAGCATCGATTTTACAGTATCGTTTTACAGATAAACAATTTCTTATTTTTCTTATCAGTACATGTATAGTTGTGAGACTTAGTATGGTTTTATTTGTAGATGTTCCGTTAATCGGTGATATGAAAGCTATGTTTGAGTCTGCAAAGCAGGTTGCAATTGGTAATAGCGTAGAGAATATAGCACAGTTACCTTTTATTATTTATGAATCAATTATTATTCGTATATTTGGTGATACAGTATTCGCATTGCAGTTATTTAATATTTTATTTTGCACAGGGACTGCATTTTTCATTTATCGTATTGCAGCAATCGTTTTTGGAGAAGAATGCGGTCGTATTGCGTCTGTATTTTACGCTTTATATATTCCAAATATATTTATGAGTTCTTTATTAACATCAGAATCACTCGCAATATTTTTATTTTATTTAGCTTGTTACATACTTTTATATAAAGGTTTAGATCATCCTTATATGTGGGTGCTTGCAGCAATTTTATTTGCATGTAGTAATATGATTTTCCCAATGGGGTTATTTCTTCCTATTTTTATTGCTGTATATGTATTGTTAGTTGAACTTTTTCAATCAGCAATGAAGCAAAAAGTATTATTAAAGATGATAGGGATACTTATTCTATTTTATAGTGCCCATTTTGGTGTGAGTTATGGAATTCAGACAATGGGAATGTCACAATATACGATTTCAAACGAAACGTATGTTCAATCTGTTTTGATTGGAAAAGGTAAAAATGAGAGGGAAATGACAAAGAATCAAAGCGTAACAGAGCGTATTGACCAAAAGCTAAAAGAGATTGAAGAAGAAAGGTTTGAACTTTTAAAGCCAGTCATTAATCAATTCTCAGATGAGGGAATACATTCTATTCTATTTAAATGTGAAAAACTTATATATATAGCAGTAACATTGTTTATGTCTATTGCTTTATTACACTTTCTTATTAAGAAACAACAAAACGAAGGATATATGTTGTTCTTATTGTTAATTAGTGGATACGTATTGTTAAGACTCTTCCAAGTAGATATGGCATATTACAATCTTATAGTGCCAGCTTTGTTTATTTTGCAAAGCTTTGGTGTTTATATGAGCTATGTGTACTGTCAAAAAATATTCTTCAGAAAATAAAAAGAATCCAGATTGGATTCTTTTTTTGAATGGAAGATGAGGACTAAGAATTAGTGGAGATAAAGAATCCCTACTGACATAATCTGCACTCTATCGGTTCAGTTCCAGTTGTAAACTATCGGCTGTTAAAGCCATTTTTGAGGAATCGTCTTGAATTCCTTTCATTACTTGTGAAATGGTTTCTAACTCATTTTCAATTTTTTTATTCTGCTCTTTCGAGTTAGACATGTCTTTTACAATTTCTTGGAAGTATTGATCTGTTGCAGACATACCATCTGTTCCTTCAGATACGAGGGAGCTAATTTGTTTGACTGAAGAAGAGACACGAATAATTTGTTCATTTGTTTTTTCAACGAGCTTTGTCACGTTGGATATGGATTCTTTCGTTTGCTCTGATAACTTTCGAATTTCTCCAGCTACAACGGAGAAGCCCTTACCAAATTCCCCAGCACGAGCAGATTCAATCGCAGCATTTAGTGCGAGTAAGTTTGTTTGCTCTGCAATTGATTTTACAATATCTATGATTTCGTTAATTTTGTTAGAAATATCGAGAAGTTCATGAGTATCTGTAATGATAGTTTCCATGTTCGTTTGAATGTATTCCATTCGTTTATTTTGCTGATTTAATTGCTCTTTCCCTTTATTGGCTTTTTCCTCCGATGTTGTAGCTAATGATGTACCTGTTTTGGCAATTTCTACAATAGTTTCAGATTTAGCGGTTAACTGTTGAATAGAAGCGCTCGTTTTTTCAGATACAGATGCTAGTTCTGTTGCAATATGCGTAATGGTCATAGCTGTTATTTCTTTTTCTTTTTCATGTTCTTTTTGCATTCTTTCATATTCAGATTCGTAAGCCGCAATAACGAGTTCTTGTTCAAGGGTAAATAATTTATTTATAACGTTTATAGAATGTGAAAAATCGTCAATTGTTTTAATTTTTGTTTGCAATATCTTCATGATTGAGCGGAATAATTCTTGATAAGCGGCAGTATACCATTTTCTATGTAAGCCAATTTGTACATGTCTTTTGGCAATTCGAACACGTTGTTCAATAAAATCTTCATGCATATCTCCGCTGAATAATTCTTTTATATGTGTTTTTAAAGTTTGCTTTAGTTTTGGAATAGAACTATAACGTTCAATAATAGTAATTAAATTTGGCTGTTTTGTAATATTGACATAGAATTTTTCCGTAATCCAATCAATTTCTTCATAAATAAAGGGCTGTAGTACCTTTACGATTTGTAAATCTTCCTTTGAAATATGTAGCATATCCATTTGAATTTTCAATTCAGAATTAGTAGGTACGTTAAAAGTGATTTGTTGATCCTTACTTAATTCAAGTATACTGGCGTATGTTTTATTTGTATGTTTTTTAAAAACCCCAAGCATCGTTCTTCCCCCTGTGTATAAAGCGTTTTCATTTTTGGTTCTATTATAATTATATATTTTTATATACAATTACTCTATATTAGTGTGTAGAATAGTATATAAATTAAGAGAATTCTATGCAGAATTCTCTTAATGGCCTTTATTAATTTTAGCATGTGTTTTAAAGAAAACTGGGAAATGTACATTATATATTACAGTGACAACACGAATAATGAATGTTACTAATAAACAAACATAGAAAGCTAATACGTGTGCCCCCATTGCATATGTGATTAGGAAACTAATTGCTCCTAAAATAGAAGCGATTGCGTAAATCTCTTTTCGGAATACGTAAGGGATATCTTGAGCGCAAATGTCACGCAAAATACCGCCTCCAATACCTGTAATGACTCCCATTGAAACAACTAGAAATGAGGCGTCAACATGATGTGACATTGCCGCATTTGCACCAATGGCTGTAAAAACACCTAGGCCAACAGCATCAGAAAGCATAATAACGACTTGCAGTTTATTGATACGTTCAAAAAACATACAAGTAAATAATGCTGATAATACGCTTACGAAAAAGTAAATGGGTTTAACAAATGCGACAGGAGGCAGGTTACCGATCATAATATCACGAATAATACCGCCGCCGAGCGCAGTAGCTACAGCTAAACAAAGGACACCAAATAAATCTAAATCTTTTTTTAAACCAACTAATGTACCGGAAATAGCAGCGGCGATAATGCCAAGAAACGTAAATATGTCGATTAATAACATTGCTGTAATCCCTTCCTCCTAAAGATGTTCCAGAGAAAAAATATACACTAAAGTTATGTAAATAACAATGCATTTTCGTTACATGTAGAAAAAAAGAAAAAATGAGGAAAGAAAGCGCTTGAAAATACAAATAATCTTTTTTCTGTAAGGTAAGGTTGGGGTAGAAATGTGAGACGTTTAATTAAAAAATATATGTTATAATAAATATTTGAGATGAGAAAAAATATTAACTGTATAGATTGAAATTAGGTAATAGTTATGGAGGTTCTAGATGTTAAGCGAAAATAGTAAAAGTAATAAATTTGAAAATTTTCTACTAATCTTTATTTTGTTGCAACCGATTTTAGATTTGCTTACAGCGTTCTGTATCATGGTTTTAAAAATTGATACGACCATTGGAGTTATTACACGCTTATTCGTTATGTTCCTAAGCGGGATATATATTTTAATTCAAACGAAGAAACAAGGAAATATAAAATATATATTGTATATAATCTTAGTAGGGATAGTCTTTACAATCGGATTAGTAAATAACAAGCTTACAAAAACCCCTATGGTACTTACAGAAGAAATTAAATTTATAGCAAAAGCTTTATATCCTTTTGTTATGCTTACTTGTTATGTGTTTGTATTCAAGTCTTTAAAAGAAAAAAGCCATTCAAATTCAAAAATGCGTGACTATATTACGTATGCATCACTAATTATAGGGGTAGTAATGGTAGCTTCGATTACTACTGGAACAGATTATAATAGTTATGAATGGGTAAAATTAGGATCACGCGGTTGGTTTTATGCAGGTAACGAGCTAGGATCTATTTTAGCCATCATGTGTCCGATTGTTATTTTGTATTCAATTGAAAAAACAAAAAGTATAGGTAAAGCGTACTATTGGATTCCTTCAATTTTAGTTGTTTATTCACTATTTGCAATTGGAACAAAGGTTGGCGTAGGAGCAATCTTTGGATCAATGGCTATCGCAGTTGTTATGTGCTTTATTCAAGCATTTACACAACGTAAAGATGGAAAGAAACATGCCTATTTATTAAATGGTTTTCTTGCAATGACTGTATTTGTAGGCATATTGGCATATACACCTTTTTCACCATTTATGAAAAATATGGGATTCCATTTCCAATTGATTGAACAAGAACAGAGTGTGAAAAAGGAAGAGAAAAAGAAGGAGGAAGCTAAAGAGCATAAACCTCCTGTGACAGAGAAAGAAAAGGAAAAAGAGAAAGAAAAAGAAAAAGTAGCGGAGAAAAAAGAAGAAACGCAAGCTCTTATTTTTAGTGGGCGTCAATTATTTGAACAGATGTATAAAGATTTCTATAATGAAGCTCCAATGTCTCAAAAATTATTAGGAATGGGTTACGCTGGTAACTATAAAGAACAGCCGAAGTTAATTGAACGTGACTTCCATGATTGGTTCTATTCTTTCGGAATCATAGGGTTCATTTTACTTGTAATTCCATTTTTATACTTTGGTATTAAATTTATTGCATGTATATTTACTAAATTTAAACAAATATTCACTGTGAAATATGCAATGGTGATTGCAGCGATATTTCTCGGATTAGGTATTTCATTCATGGCTGGTCATATTTTAATTGCACCTGGAGTGAGTTTCTACTTAGTAGTAATCATGGCATATTTAATAGTTGACCTGGAAATTGAATGATAGAAAAATAAAAGCTAGCATATGTTAGCTTTTATTTTGTTATAGTAAATAAAAAGAAAAAAATGGGGGATGTAAGAAATGAAAGTGTTGCATATGAATGCTGGTGCAGAAGAAGGTGGGGGAAAAACACATATTATTTCACTTTTATCTCAATTTTCAAAGGAAGAAGTGGAATTAATGGTATTTGAAGAAGGTGCAATTGCTAGAGAGGCGAGAAACCTTGGCATTCAAGTGCATGTTTTTACCCAATCATCTCGGTACGACCTATCAATTCTTTCAAAAATAAAAGCATTTATTAATGAAAATCAATTTGACATTGTGCATACACATGGCGCACGAGCAAATTTCTATCTCTCCCTCTTGAAAAAAGGTATAAAAGCGAAATGGATAATGACTGTCCACAGTGATCCAACTTTGGATTTTATGAAGAGGGGATTAAAAGGATGGGTATTTACGAAGTTAAATTTACGTTCTTTCAGGAAGGTAGATTTGTTCTTTGCAATTACGGAGAACTTTAAGAGAAACATAATAAAACTAGGTGTACCAGAAGAAAAGATTTGTACAGTTTATAATGGAATTGAGTATGATAGTAATCCGGTAAAACCTTATGATAAGAGTGAATTTGGCATCGGTGAAGGAGTATTTACAGCTATTCAAGTAGCGCGTCTTCATCCTGTTAAAGGTCATGATATTTTATTTGAAGCATTACAAAAAATTAAAATTCCCAATATAAAGGTACTCTTGCTTGGTGATGGTCCTATAGAAGTAGAATTAAAAGAGATGGTGAAACAAAAGGGTCTAGAGGATAAAGTAATGTTTCTAGGTTTTCGTACAGATTCAAAAGAATTATATGCATCTGCACACATTAATTTGTTAACCTCTTATAGCGAAAGTTTCCCTCTTGTTTTATTAGAAGCGGCTAATCAACGCTTAACGTCTATTGCAACAAATGTAGGCGATATGAGAAAGTTAATAGTTGATGATACGTATGGATGGATTGTACCGATTGGTGATGCGGATTCATTAGCAAACGCATTAGAAAATGCTTACGAAAAATGGTTGAATGGTGAATTAGAAGCGATGGGAAATCGTTTATATAATCACGCATCTACTCATTTCTCGCTAAAGAATTTGTATGAAGATACTTATAATGCATATAAAAAACTTTTACTGAAATAGAGAGGATAGTTAATCATGGAAGTAAAAACGGTTGATATTCTAGGTGTTCCTTTTTCTACAATGACAATGGATGAAACAATCCAATATTTGAAGGGACAACTAGAATTGGAGCGAACACATACTTTTCAGGTAGTAACAGCGAACCCTGAAATTGTTATGTGTGCAAAAAAGGATGAAACATTCCATAAAACATTATTAAATACAGATTTAATTACACCTGATGGTATTGGAGTTGTAAAAGCAAGTGGTATGCTAGGTACACCTTTAAAGGAACGTGTAGCAGGTTTTGATTTAATGTGTAATTTATTTGCGAAGCTATCAGAAGAGAATAAACCGGTATCTGTTTTCTTACTTGGTGCAAAACCGCATGTTGTACAAGCTGCAGCAGATCATTTAACGAAGACATATTCAGCTGTATCTATTGTAGGTATACAAGATGGGTATTTTAAACAAGAAGAAGAAGAGAATATCGTTTCTCGTATTCAAGAAGCAAAACCAGATCTATTACTTGTCGCGCTTGGTTTCCCAAGACAAGAGAACTTTATCCAAACTAATAAGTATCGTTTAGAAACGAAAATGGCTGTTGGAGTAGGTGGAAGTTTAGACGTATGGGCTGGAGAGGTAAAACGTGCACCAAAATGGATTCAAGCGATCCATTTAGAGTGGTTTTATAGATTGTGTAGTAATCCAACGCGCTGGCGCCGTCAGTTAGTATTAGCGGAATTTTTAAAAGAAATCATGCGTTCGAAAAAGTAGCGGAATATCGCTACTTTTTTATTTGGCTATTTTTGATAAATTGAAGTTTTGTTTATCTAATACTGATTGTTGCCCCTCAATAATCGGGCGTTTCATGACAGTATATTTTCAGTCTAACTTCTTTGCTCCAGCTGAATTTTGAGGTAGGGTTCTTACGGCCCTCAAATAGTGGGATATGTATTTTGCTTTTTGGGAATGATGAAGGAGAATTTTTTACAAAGTATTTTACTTATACAATTCACACATGTAAAATGATGTGTAAAGACAGCTGTGTAAGGAGGACTTCTTGTGGGCAAGGTGAAAGAAATTTCGAAGCGAAAGCTACTTGGTATAGCGGGGCTTGGATGGTTATTTGATGCAATGGATGTTGGGATGCTTTCATTTGTAATGGTAGCGTTGCAAAAAGATTGGGGATTAAGTACGCAAGAAATGGGCTGGATAGGCAGCATTAATTCAATTGGTATGGCAGTCGGGGCGCTCGTTTTTGGAATACTATCAGATAAAATAGGGCGGAAATCAGTCTTTATTATTACATTATTACTATTTTCTATCGGTAGTGGTTTAACTGCTTTAACGACGACACTTGCGATGTTCCTTGTTTTACGATTTTTAATTGGTATGGGGCTTGGTGGAGAACTTCCAGTTGCTTCTACATTAGTATCAGAGAGTGTTGAAGCACATGAACGTGGCAAAATAGTTGTGCTATTAGAAAGTTTTTGGGCAGGTGGATGGCTAATTGCAGCTCTTATCTCGTATTTTGTTATCCCGAAATATGGTTGGGAAGTGGCGATGGTATTGAGTGCGGTTCCGGCACTATATGCTTTATATTTAAGATGGAATTTGCCAGATTCTCCGAAATTCCAAAAGGTTGAAAAAAGACCATCTGTTATCGAAAATATAAAGTCAGTTTGGTCTGGGGAATATCGTAGGGCAACAATTATGTTATGGATTCTATGGTTTTCTGTTGTCTTTTCCTATTATGGAATGTTCCTTTGGTTACCTAGTGTAATGGTATTAAAAGGATTTAGTTTAATAAAAAGTTTCCAATATGTACTTATTATGACGTTAGCTCAATTGCCAGGGTATTTCACTGCTGCTTGGTTTATTGAACGTCTTGGTCGTAAGTTTGTTTTAGTTACGTATTTGATCGGTACAGCGTGCAGTGCTTACTTGTTTGGAGTGGCAGAGTCATTAACGGTACTAATCGTAGCAGGCATGTTACTATCCTTCTTTAATTTAGGTGCTTGGGGTGCATTATATGCTTATACACCTGAACAGTATCCAACGGTTATTCGTGGTACAGGTGCAGGGATGGCAGCAGCATTCGGTCGTATTGGTGGTATTCTTGGGCCTTTATTAGTAGGATACTTAGTTGCTTCACAGACTTCATTATCACTAATATTTACGATTTTCTGTGGATCAATTTTAATTGGTGTAGTTGCTGTAATTGTACTTGGGCAAGAAACGAAGCAACGAGAATTGGTATAAGGTAAAACTTTAATCAGTGATTGATCTGATTATTGGCCCGTACCAATTGTGTTTTAGAGCAGTAAAACTAAGGGCTCATGTTTTCGCATTCCGTTATTTGTACTGCCTACAAATAACGGAATAAAAGGGCAGGGGGAACCGTGGTGGTTCCCTTTTTTCTGTTTTTTTAGATAAATAATGGTATAGTAAGAAAAAGGGAATGTTCCTTATAAAAGCGAATGTATACAACAGGACATACGGACAAAAGAATTAGGTGGTTGAAGAAATGAAAATTTTACTAATCATGGAAGAAGCAGAAGAGCGAAGAAGTTTAGTTGAAAAATTTACTGAAAATATAAGGAATGTAGAATGTTTTGAAGCAAATACAGGAACAGAATCATTATTTATGATGAAGAAGCATACACCAGATTTTGTTTTTTTAAATTCCAAATTACTAGATGGAACGGGTTTTGAATATGCAAGTTTATTACGGGAAGTAAATTGTTATACGAAATTTATTTTTATGGGTGAAGATATAGAAGAGTCCATTACAGCATTTCGTTTTCAAGCAGTTTATTATTTACTACGCCCATTTCGCGAAGAAGATTTGCAATTCCTTTTATATAGAATGGGTAAAGAGCAAGGCGAGAAAGCAAAGAGTTATTTGCGAAAACTACCGATAGAAGGTCAAGAGGGGATTAGGTATGTTTTCCCTGATGATATTGTATATGTAAGCAAAAATAAGGAAAACAAAACAGTTTCAATTTATACAACAAATAATCAGTATATTTCAACATATACACTTCAGGAGCTGGAAAATAAGCTAAATGTATATGATTTTTTACGCGTGCATAAAAGTTATTTAATTAATATGTCATATGTACAAGAACTAAAACCTTATTATAATGGCACATATAATCTGTATTTAGATAAATATGATGAGCAACCGATTCCAGTTAGTCGTAATTATGTGAAACGACTTCGAAATAAAATTGAATTATAGCAGATAATGCGAACTTTTTAACATGATAAACTAAAAATCCTTCATGATAGGGAGGATTCAAGTTAAATATTCAGAAAATTTAGTACAATCCCACTAAGAAATAGTATTGGGGGGATTGTATGTGAGAACATTGAAGTCGATTTTACTTTGGGGAGTTATTGCAGCAGTAGGAGCAGGTGCTTTTGGTGTAATAGCTTTATCACAAGGTGAAACTATTAATGCCGTATGGCTCTTAGTAGCTGCGGTATGTGTGTATGCAGTTGCTTATCGCTTTTATAGTAGATTTATAGCGAGAAAGGTATTCGGTTTAGATAATAATCGGCAAACGCCAGCCCATACATTAAATGATGGAAAAGATTATGTTCCGACAAATAAGTGGGTATTATTTGGGCATCATTTTGCAGCAATTGCTGGGGCGGGGCCTTTAGTAGGACCAATTTTGGCGGCACAAATGGGATATTTACCAGGGACAATATGGATTATTGTTGGGGTAGTTGTCGCTGGAGCTGTTCAAGATTTTGTAATTTTATTTGCTTCGATGAGACGTAATGGTAAATCTTTAGGAGAAATGATTAAAGATGAGATTGGTCCTGTTACAGGACTTATTGCAATGATCGGTATTTTAGGCATTATGATTATTTTATTAGCGGTATTAGCATTAGTAGTAGTAAAGGCGCTTGTCGGAAGTCCTTGGGGAATGTTTACAATAGCAGCAACGATTCCTATCGCTATTTTAATGGGAGCGTATATGCGCTACATTAGGCCTGGACGGGTTGGTGAAGGGTCAGCAATCGGAATTATCCTACTTATACTGTCTCTTATTGGAGGGCAGTATGTAGCGGAAAATCCAGCACTTGCAAGCATATTTACATTTAGCGGCGAAACAATTGCTATTATGCTTATTGTATATGGGTTTATCGCATCGGCATTACCAGTTTGGATGCTTTTAGCACCACGTGATTATTTAAGCACATTTTTAAAAGTCGGAACAATTGTAGGATTAGCAATCGGTATTTTAATTGTAGCACCAGAGCTACAAATGCCAGCAGTTTCGAAATTTATTGATGGAACTGGTCCTGTGTTCTCTGGAAACTTATTCCCGTTCTTATTTATTACTATTGCTTGTGGTGCAGTGTCTGGATTCCATGCTCTCGTTTCATCAGGTACGACGCCGAAGATGATTGAGCAAGAGGGACACGCACAGCCAATCGGTTATGGAGCGATGTTAATGGAGTCATTTGTAGCGGCGATGGCGATGATTGCAGCTTGTGTATTAACACCGGGAACTTATTTTGCAATTAATAGTCCCGCAGCAATTATCGGTACAGATGTCTCACAGGCAGCTCAAGTTATTTCCTCATGGGGATTTGCTATTACACCAAATGAACTAAAAGATCTCGCTGTAAACGTTGGAGAGCAAACGATTTTATCACGTACAGGTGGTGCGCCAACGTTAGCGATAGGTATGGCATATATTTTCTCACAAGTAATAGGTGGAACGGCCATGATGGCATTTTGGTATCATTTTGCGATTCTCTTTGAAGCGCTATTCATTTTAACAACGATTGATGCTGGAACGCGTGTAGGCCGATTTATGATTCAAGATATTTTAGGGCATGTATATAAGCCATTTGGGAAAACGGATTCTACATTAGCGAATGTAATAGCTACAACGTTATGTGTATTAGGATGGGGCTATTTCTTATATCAAGGGGTAGTTGATCCGCTTGGTGGAATTAATACATTATGGCCACTTTTCGGTATTGCAAACCAAATGTTAGCAGGTATTGCATTATTACTTGGAACGACAATTTTGTTCAAAATGGGGAAAAAGGCATATGTTTGGGTGACGCTTATTCCAACTGTCGGATTGCTTATTGTAACGATGACGGCGGGTTATCAAAAGCTATTTCATGAAAACCCTAAAATAGGATTTCTATCCCACGCAAAGGTGTTTCAAGGAGCATTAGATGAGGGGAAAGTGTTAGCGCCAGCTAAAAATGTCGCTCAAATGAAGCAAATTATTTTCAATGATTATATTGATGCGGCACTTTGCGGGATTTTTATGATAGTTGTAATCGCTGTATTAATTTCTGCAATTCGAATTTGGATTCAAGTATTAAGAAATAAGCCGATGCCGCTAAAAGAGGCACCATATATCCCTAGAGATGAAAGTGAGTCGAGGAACTATGCTTAAAAGACTATGGAAAGTATGGGGACAAAGGAAACACTTTATTAGTTTACTTGTTGGAGTACCAAGCTATGAAACATATGTAGAGCATATGAAAAAGCATCATCCAGAAGAAGAAGTTGTATGTCAAAAACAGTTTTTTGCAGAAGCACAAGAAGCTAGATTTAATGCAAAGGGTGGAAAAATCTCGCGCTGTTGTTAGTGAAAAGGACGAATTTTCGTCCTTTTTTATTTTTTGCTGTTCCACGTGAAACAGCAAAAAATAAATAAAAATCTTTGGGAATTATAGGAACTTCGTATACAATAAAATAAGGAAAGGGATAGATAGAAAAGTAGGGAGATTATTTTATGTTAAGGGATTTATTTGTAAACACAACAATTATTCTTTCCTTTATTTTTATTGGAGGTCAGCTTTTAAGGGACAGGCCGTTAAAAGAAGAGTTCTCTTTTTGGAAGAAATGTGTAGTAGGTATTCTTACCGGAATATTAAGTGTACTGTTGATGCATTTTGGTGTACATATTGAGGATATTATGTTAGATCTACGCTATTTAGCTGTTATTTTGGCAATTACAATTGGAGGTCCAATAGCTAGTAGTATAACAGTTACTATTATTTTAATTACTCGATTGTTTTTCACTGATTACTCTTTAGCCTCTGAATTGGCTTGTTATACTATTGTATTGATAGGCGTTGGAATTATTTTTATTTGGCGGATGAAAGCTTCTATATTTACAAGGTGGATCTGGTTTAATGTATATAGTTTATCTATTTTAGCGGTGCCACTTTCTATTTTATTTAAGGATAGATCTATAGTAGCATTATATTTAGTTTGTAGTAGTATAGCAGCATATATCACGTTTATAAGTGCAAATTATGTTTTACAATCCAATGAGTTATTTCAAACGATGAAGCAATATGCAACGATAGACGCATTAACAGGTTTAGGAAACGTAAGACAGTTTGACTTAGAGATGAATCGTCATATTAGTAATAAGCGCATGGAAAATGATTCAATTTGTTTACTACTTATAGATATTGATCATTTTAAGTATGTAAATGATACGTATGGGCATCCTGCAGGAGATGAAGTATTAAAACAAATAGGGCGTATTTTACGAGAAGTTTCAACGTTTCCAGATTTGGCCTTCCGAAAGGGTGGAGAGGAGTTCGCGCTTCTGATACCGAGGAAGGGATTAACTTACGGAATGCGTATGGGGGAACAAGTTCGCACAGCTGTTGAGAAACATTCATTCCAATTGTTAAATGGAACAAAAATAAAAATTACAGTTTCAGTAGGAATTTCAGTATATGAACAGTCACCAGAGCAATTTATTCAAGCTGCTGATGACGCGTTATATTACTCCAAAAGAAATGGTAGAAATCAGGTCAGTTCTGCATCTTAAAGGTAAGATGACCGGAAGAGCTTATAAAAAACACCCACAGAGAGGGAATATCTGAACTCTGTGGGTGTTTTCATTTAGTTAGACAAGTTCTTTTGATACAACGAATTTACGATATGCACCATGATGTGTTGGGCCTACGTATTCGTTGATCTTGAATGAATAACGAATAGCAGCTGTGATAAATTCTTTAGCAGTTTTTACCGCCTCTTTCACAGATTTTCCTTTTGCAAGCTCTGCTGTAATTGCAGCAGAATATGTGCAACCTGCGCCGTGTGTATTTGTTGTATCAATTTTTTCTGATTCTAAAAGATCAAATGTTTCTCCATCATAGAGGACGTCGATGGCAGTTTCCGTACCAAGCTTGCTACCGCCTTTAATTAGGACATATTTCGCACCTAAAGCGTGGATTTTTTTCGCTGCTTCTTTCATGTCTTCAAGAGAATTAATTTTCACACCACTTAATTGGTAAGCTTCAAATAAGTTTGGTGTTACAACTAATGCCTTTGAAACAAGAACGTCACGTAAGCAATCATTCGTTTCAGGATGTAATGCTTCATCAGCACCTTTACATACCATAACAGGGTCAACTACTACATTTTTGAAATTATGTTTTTCGATTGTTTCTGCAACCATTTCAATAATTTCTACTGATCCAAGCATACCTGTTTTTAAAGCATCTACTCCAACACCTTCAATTGTCGTTTCTAACTGTGGTTTTAATGTAGAAGCTGGGATTGGGAATACGTTATGTGCCCAACCGTTATGTGGATCCATCGTTACGATTGTCGTAAGAGATGTCATTCCGTATACACCAAGTTCTTGGAATGTTTTTAAATCTGCTTGTATACCAGCACCGCCACTTGTGTCAGAACCAGCGATAGTAAGTGCTTTATTTAATGTCATTATGAAAGCCCCCTCAGGTGATATAATGAAAACTATGTTTTCACCATTATATCAATGTTATGAATAAGTACAAAGTGAAAAGTAGATGATTTATTTGAGGAGCTATTTAAAATCTTGTATGTAGGAGACGAATTATGTTTCAAGAGAATCGTACAAATGAATTAGTTATATTAAAAGAAATTGCAGAAACACTAAATACATCAAATGATATGTACCATGTACTGCAAGCGGTGCTAGAAAAATTGCTCAGTGTAACAGGTCTAACGACGGGCTGGATTTTTCTTGCGGATGAAAATGGGAAATATACGAGGTTAATCGATTACCAGTTACCAGAGGCACTTACATATGAAAATAAACGCCCGATGTGTGAAGGTGAGTGTTGGTGTTTACGTGGCTTTGTGGATGGGAAATTAGAGCGAGCGGTTAATATTATTGAATGTAAAAGAATTAATAATGCAATTGAATATAATTGGGGAGATACAGAAGGAATCCTTCATCATGCTACGGTTCCTTTAAAGGCTGGAGGAGAGAAATTTGGTGTTTTAAATGTAGCTAGTCCAGGTAAAACACATTTTTCGGAAGAAGAATTAGTATTGCTTCAATCAGTTGCTTTCCAAATAGGGACGGCCTTAAAGCGAACAAAATTATATGAAAATGAAAAGCGAAGAGCACATTATTATGTGAAATTGGAGCGGTTTATTCAAGCTTTAAAAACGATTCATAAGTTTAATATATTACCTGAAAAAGTGGTAAATCACGTAGGTGAAGTATTTCAGTGGAATCAAGTGGCGTTTTTTATTAGGGAAGAAATAGAGTTATCTTTGCGAGCTTCTTATGGTCAGGAAGAGTTACAAGAGGATGTAAAAGAAGCAGCAAAGAAGGCGTTAGAACAAGGCGAGCTAGCTCTATTAAAACATCTAAATGGAGCTGTTATTGCTACACCAATACATATCCAAAATCATATATTTGGTGTTTTATGTGTTAGTTTAAATAATGGGGAATTTGATGTTAATACAATAGATGTAATTCAAGCATTATCGAATCACGTTTCATTAATAATAGAGAATTTAAGATTAAACGAACAGCGCCGTGAACTCGTACGAATGGAAGAAAGAAACCGATTAGCGAGGGATTTACATGATTCTGTTTCGCAAAAATTATTTTCATTAACCTTTATGACAAAAGGGGCTGAAGCTGTTTTAAAAGGTCAAAATGAAAAGGTTGATCAATCTTTGCATGAGATGCGTGAACTAGCGCAAGGAGCTTTAAAGGAAATGAGAACATTAATTTGGCAGCTTCGTCCGGCAGGTTTAGAAAAAGGCTTATTACCAGCTTTAAAGCAGTACGGTGAAAACTTGGGATTGAAAATTCGTGAACAAGTTACAGGTGTTCGTGATTTGCCGCGTGTAGTAGAGGAAGCGCTATGGAGAATTGGACAAGAAGCTTTAAATAACGTAAGTAAACATGCGAATGTCAGAGAAGCAACGATTTATTTCAAAGTGACGGAGAAGAATGTATCATTAGAAATAGTCGATCAAGGAAAAGGCTTTGTAGAAAAGGATATAAAAGAGAAGAAATCACTCGGCATGACTACGATGCGCGAAAGAGTAGAATTAATTGGTGGAACAATTAAAATTGTAAGTGATAAGAAAAGAACCAGTATAAAAGTAAACGTACCATTATGATGTGAAAATGAGGGAAGTTTGTGAAAATAAAAGTATTGTTAGTTGATGATCATACAGTCGTTTTAAAAGGATTAGCATTTTTCTTAAGTACGCAAGAAGATTTAGCGTTAGTTGGAGAAGCGAATAATGGGAGAGAAGCATTAGTGAAAGTAGGGGAGACAAATCCTGATGTTGTACTAATGGATTTATATATGCCCGAAATGGATGGTGTTGAGGCAACGGCGTGTATCAAACAAGAATATCCGGATGTGAAAGTAATAGTATTAACTAGCTTTTCTGATCAGGCACATGTTTTACCAGCATTAAGGGCGGGAGCAAGCGGCTATATTTTAAAAGATGTAGAACCAGACCAACTTGTTGAAGCTATTCGAAGCGCCTATAAAGGTAATATTCAATTACATCCAGATATAGCAACCGCTCTTCTCTCTCAAACATTACCTGTGGAAGAAAAGGAAGAAGAACCTTCTATTCAAGTGGATGTGCTAACAGCAAGAGAAAATGAAGTGTTGCAGCTATTAGCAAAAGGGATGAGTAATAAAGAAATCGCTTCGGTTTTAGTTATTACAGAAAAAACGGTAAAAGCTCATGTAAGTAGTATTTTGAGTAAATTACATTTATCCGATCGCACGCAAGCGGCGTTATATGCAGTGAAAAATGGAATTGTATAAGACAAAAGTCGTAAGACCTAGTTCGCCTTTGGAAGGTGGACTTTTTTTATGGAAAAATACGTCTATGTGAGGACGAAATTATCTTGATATAAAGATAAGATATGTTTTGTAAGCAACAAACAACAATTACAAGGGATACCTTTTTTGAAAGCATATAAAAACAGAAGAGCTAGTATTAGGAGGAAAACATAATGACAACAGTTTTATTCGTAAAAGCAAACAACCGTCCAGCGGAACAAGCAGTTAGTGTGAAATTATATGAGGCATTTTTAGCAAATTACAAAGAAGCACATCCAAATGATACAGTAGTAGAACTTGATTTATATAAAGAAGAATTACCATACCTAGGCGTAGACATGATTAATGGTACATTCAAAGCAGGTAAAGGACTTGATTTAACAGAAGAAGAAGCAAAAGCAGTAGCAGTTGCTGATAAGTACTTAAATCAATTCCTAGAAGCTGATAAAGTTGTTTTCGGTTTCCCGTTATGGAACTTAACGATTCCAGCAGTACTACACACATATATTGATTATTTAAACCGAGCTGGTAAAACGTTTAAATATACGCCAGAAGGTCCAGTTGGTTTAATTGGAGATAAGAAGATTGCATTGTTAAACGCGCGCGGCGGTGTATATTCTGAAGGTCCAGCAGCTGAAGTAGAAATGGCTGTTAAATATGTAGCAAGCATGATGGGCTTCTTCGGTGCAACAAATATGGAAAAAGTAGTTATTGAAGGACATAACCAATTCCCAGATAAGGCAGAAGAGATCATTACAGCGGGTCTTGAAGAAGCAGCTAAAGTAGCAAGCAAATTTTAATTGAAAATAGAATCGTCACTCGAAAAAAGTAGCATTAACGTCTATATGTTAATGCTACTTTTTTATATTTTAAGTTCGTCAGCCAATTTTTCCAATTGAACTCGATCTTGTATGTAATAAGTTCTTCCGTCTTTTTTTAAGTAATTATGCTGGCAAAACTGGTTTAATACATATAAAAGGTGACGGTAGCTGACATTTAAGTATTCCGAAGCCTCGGTATGTTTTTCTGTATAACTGTTATTTTGTTCTGTTAATAGAATAAATGCCGCTAATCGATTTTCGAACGGATAACTATTGTTTTTGGCATAACTTTCTGTTCGGGTAATTGTTTTTTCACCGATAAATTTGCATAGTTTTTGTAGAAAGGTAGCATCTTGCAATAAAAGATGCTGACAATCTTTAAGAGGAAGCGCCAAGCACATACATTCTTCAATCACTTCCACCGTTTTCGTAACGGATTCTACACCAATTAACCCTAATTCTCCAATAAACGAAGGTGCTTGAATAAAGTTAATTAAGGAAACCTTCCCGTTTTTGTGACTCATATATATTTTTGCTTTACCGGAAATTAAGTAATAAAGATAAGGGAAATCAACCCCTTCATTACATATCCTTTCTTTCTTTTGAAAGGAATGTAGTTCAGCATATGGTAAGACATCGAAAGAAAAAAGAGCATGGAAGTTGTAAGTTTGTATGTAACGAGAGATTTCTTCGCTATTTTTGCTGACTTTCATATTTTCACCTCATGTTTAGTATGAGATATCTCCTATTATTTTTACAAGAAAGAATGGTACGATTTATGTGAATTTGTTTTTGTAGAAAAGAGAGTGTGAGGGGACTATGAAAAAATATAAAACACTATTATTTGATGTAGATAATACATTGTTAGATTTTCAAAAGGCTGAGAGGATAGCGTTACGTATGCTTTTTGAGGAGAAAGGGATTCCTCTAACTAGCGAGATTGAAGCACAGTATAAAAAAGTTAATAAAGGTCTTTGGGATGATTTTGAAGAAGGTAAAATAAATCGTGATGAAGTAGTACATACAAGATTTTCGGTTTTATTTAAAGAATATGGACAAGAAGTGGATGGGATATTATTCGAAAATAATTATCGCAGTTACTTAGAAGAAGGGAATCAACTCATACAAGGCGCGTTTGAATTTATAAATCAAATTCAGAGGGAGTATGATTTATATATAGTGACAAACGGTGTTTCTAAGACGCAAGATAAACGTTTGCGTAATGCAGGATTACATTCGCTATTTAAAGATATTTTTGTTTCTGAAGATACGGGTTATCAAAAGCCAATGAAAGAGTATTTTGATTATGTTTTTGAACGAATTCCTATTTTTTCTCCTGAAGAAGGGCTCATTATTGGGGATTCGTTAAGCGCTGATATTAAAGGTGGATATGTAGCGGGAATTGATACTTGTTGGTTTAATCCAGAAAAGAAATCAAATAATAGCGAGATTGTGCCGACATATGAAGTGCAAAATTTTGAAGAGTTATATGCAATATTGAAGCAGCATGTGTAATGAAAATGGGCAGTGGAACTTTTGTCCCTACTGCCTATTTGTATTAGCTTGTAGTTTCGTTGTTTTTAGGAAGTGGAAATGCATTACCAATCGCTGCCGCTCCAAGCATAGGTAATAGTAAGTTGAGCGGGAAAAACATGAGTAATAGTAGTGTTATAGCAATTGGTTTTCTTAATGCATAGCTTGAAATTGCTGTTGTGACAATGGCTACCGAAGCAATTGGATCTATAGGGATAATGGAAGCTATAGCATATCCGATACTAGATCCAGCGAAGATAATTGGGAAAATGTGTCCGCCACGCCAACCTGTATTTAAACAAACGGCAGTAATACATAATTTTAAAACCCCTGAAAGAAGTAGTACCCAGAAGGATAAATGGCTCCATTCAACGACTAAATCTTTTAATTGATGTTCTCCGGAGAATAATGTGTATGGGAGAAAAGTTCCTGCAACCCCTAATAAAATACCACCGATAATTCCAAGGGTAAGTTTGTATTCCCTAAAAGGATGAATGAATTTCTCTAATGTGAATTCTAATTTAAAATAAAAGAATCCAACTATAGCACCAATACTAGCAAGTGGTAGAAAGGCAATCCATTCATTAAGAGAAAGGGAACCTTCCCCAAAATCAACGATAAAGGATCCACGATTATCAAATTTACTAAGTAATAAATAAATGGAAAAACCAGCGAAAGTAGTAGCTAAATATACAATTGCTTTTTTTCCTTTAGAAAATTCATTAATTTGTTCACCCTCATTTTCATTTGGAGCTAAATAACCGAATAATGGCGCGTTAAAAATTACACTTAAAGTAGCACCAATTCCAACCTCTGTTATTTCATTCATTCCTTTTAAGGCGAATGTAAAGCGATCCCCTACCCATGTACAAAGTCCACCGATAATGCCAACAAGTGCTGCTTCGGGACCTAAGCTAGCCCCAAATATTAAAACGATAATCGCAGTTAAAGTAGCTTTATGTACAAAACGGTATTCAATTCTACCTGTTTTTTTATATTCACCCATTACTTCCGGCATAAGACGTGGATATGTGCCGAAGTATTTTTGGGTTAAGCCAACGAGAATACCGCCGATAGTTGTTATACAAATGGTGTAATACGGGGGAGAAGATAAGATAGTAGGTAAGTATCCCCAAATAAAGTGAATGCCGATATTTATTGTAACTAAAAATAACCAGACTGTTGCTCCTACTATAGAGCCTAAAATAATGCCGTATAGGACGAGTATAAAGTGCATGTCCTTTGTGCGTGTCATGTTCTACCTCCGTTATGTAAGTTTTAATGTGGAAAGAATTAAATATACTACTGTGAAATGAAATGAATATGTATAGTATCTTTTTGAGAGGTTGGCTTATTCAATATATTGAGGTCTCGTCAGAATTTGGAATGTATACAGTTAAACTACTTATTTAATTCTATGTATTAATAGGGGATTTTAAAAGGTCTTTTTCGAATTAATATGGAATATATTTCTTTTGTTATGTGTATCAAATTCTTTGTTGTTAATTTAGAACATTCAGAAAAACTAATTGACATTAGGAAATTATTGCTATAAAATCAACGGTAATTGCATAGTCTTATCAAGAAAAGGTGGAGGGACAGGCCCGATGAAACCTTGGCAACAGCCGTATAACGGAATTGTGCCAAATCCTGCAGGTAATAATCCTGAAAGATAAGAAAGAGCCTTTAGAGCGTGTTTTCAAACTGCTCCTTTCTTGTTTTCAGGAAAGGGGCAGTTTTTTATTTTGTATAAGAAGAAAGGAGAATGAGAGATGGGAGAATCATGGGGAAAAGGAACAATTTGTGTGCAAGGTGGCTATACGCCAAAGAATGGTGAACCGCGTGTTTTACCGCTTTATCAAAGTACAACGTATAAATATGATACTTCGGATGATTTAGCAGCACTATTTAATTTAGAGGCAGAAGGATATATCTATACGCGTATTGGCAACCCTACTTTAGCAGCATTTGAGCAGAAGTTATCAGATTTAGAAGGCGGTGTAGGAGCTGTTGCAACGGCCTCTGGGCAGGCTGCTATTATGCTCGCTGTTTTAAATATTTGTAGTAGCGGAGACCACTTGCTTTGTTCTTCCACAGTTTATGGCGGGACGTTTAATTTATTTGGGGTGAGTTTGCGTAAACTTGGTATTGATGTTACGTTCTTTAATCCAAATTTAACAGCTGATGAAATTGTGGCCCTTGCTAATGATCAGACGAAACTCGTTTATGCGGAATCGCTAGGAAATCCAGCGATGAACGTTTTAAATTTCAAAGAATTTTCAGATGCAGCCAAAGAATTGGAAGTACCTTTTATTGTGGATAATACATTAGCCACTCCTTATTTATGCCAAGCATTTGAACATGGAGCAAATATTATCGTTCATTCTACGACGAAATATATTGATGGTCATGCAAGTTCTTTAGGTGGCATTGTCATTGACGGAGGGAACTTCGATTGGACAAATGGGAAATATCCTGAACTTGTTGAACCGGATCCAAGTTATCACGGCGTAAGTTACGTTCAAAATTTTGGTGCAGCAGCTTATATTGTGAAGGCACGTGTTCAATTATTAAGAGACTACGGAAACTGTATGAGCCCATTCAATGCGTATATTAGCAATATCGGCTTAGAAACATTGCATTTACGAATGGAGCGTCATAGTGAAAATGCTCTCGCAGTTGCTAAGTGGCTTGTTGATCATGAACGTATTGAATGGGTGAATTATCCGGGATTAGATAGTAATGAAAATTACTCGTTAGCACAAAAGTATTTGAACAAAGGTGCTAGTGGTGTTTTAACATTCGGTATTAAGGGAGGATTAGAAGCAGCGAAAGAATTTATCGCAAATGTAAAACTAGCAACTCTCGTAACGCATGTAGCTGATGCACGAACTTGCGTCATACATCCTGCTAGTACAACGCATAGACAATTAAGTGCTGAAGATCAGCGTTTAGCTGGTGTTACATCAGATTTAATTCGTTTATCGGTTGGTATAGAAGATGTTTCTGATATTATTGCAGATTTAGAAGCAGCGCTAGTCGGAGGCAAAGAACATGCCGATCATAATTGATAAAGATTTACCAGCTCGCAAAGTATTGCAGGAGGAGAATATTTTTGTAATGACGAAGGAGCGAGCAGAAACACAAGATATCCGGGCATTGAAAATTGCTATATTAAATTTAATGCCTACAAAGCAAGAAACAGAAGCGCAATTACTTCGTTTAATTGGTAATACACCGCTGCAATTAGATGTTCATTTACTTCATATGGAATCGCATTTGTCTCGTAATGTAGCACAGGAACATTTAACGAGTTTCTATAAAACATTCCGTGATATTGAGAATGAAAAATTTGATGGGCTTATTATTACGGGGGCGCCAGTAGAGACTCTTTCTTTTGAAGAGGTAGATTATTGGGAAGAGCTTGGGCGTATTATGGAGTACTCAAAAACGAATGTAACATCTACGCTTCATATTTGCTGGGGGGCACAGGCTGGTTTGTATCATCATTATGGCGTTCCAAAGTATCCTCTTAAGGAAAAAATGTTTGGTGTATTTGAACATGAGGTCCTTGAACAACATGTGAAATTGTTACACGGCTTTGATGAGTTGTTTTTTGCTCCGCACTCTCGTCATACAGAAGTACGAGAGAGTGATATTAGAGAGGTGGAACAATTAACATTATTAGCGAACTCTGAAGAAGCAGGTGTTCATCTTGTTATTGGGCAAGAAGGCAGGCAAGTTTTCGCACTCGGTCATAGCGAATATAGTTGTGATACGTTAAAAGAAGAATACGAACGAGATCGTCAAAAAGGGTTAAATATTGATGTGCCAAAAAATTATTTTAAGCATAATAATCCAAATGAGAAACCGCTTGTTAGGTGGAGGAGCCATGGGAATCTATTATTCTCTAATTGGCTGAATTATTACGTGTATCAAGAAACCCCTTATGTATTATAAAAAAAGATTGTGTAACACGTGGCAACGTTTTCTTTGTACAGATTAACCTTCATTTTTCCGAATGTTCAAAAAATATTGTTTTTCATATTTTTTGCTCATATAATTTCATCTAAACACAATTTTTGAGGGGTGGACAGTATTATGAAAGAAATTCAAGTTGGTTTATTAGGTCTTGGGACAGTTGGTAGCGGTGTAGTTCGTATCATTACAGATCATCAAGAGCGGCTTATACACCAAGTAGGTTGTCCTGTGAGAGTAACGAAAGTACTAGTGCAAAATATTGAAAAAGAGAGAGAAGTAGAGGTACCTTCTACTCTATTAACACAAGATGCAAATGAAATTTTAGATAATCCAAATATTGACGTTGTCATCGAAGTGATGGGTGGCATTGATGATGCAAAAGAATATATTTTGCAAGCTTTACAAAGTGGGAAGCATGTTGTGACTGCCAATAAGGATTTAATGGCCTTGCATGGGGCGGAACTATTAGCGGTAGCAAAAGATAATAAAGCAGATTTGTTTTATGAAGCAAGTGTAGCCGGAGGGATTCCGATTTTACGAAGCATCGTAGAAGGACTTTCTTCCGATCTTATTACGAAGGTAATGGGAATTGTAAATGGAACGACAAATTTTATTTTGACGAAAATGTCAGATGAAGGGAGAGCATATAACGACGTGTTAAAAGAAGCCCAACAACTTGGATTTGCAGAAACAGATCCAACATCAGATGTGGAAGGTTTAGATGCAGCAAGAAAAATGACGATTTTGGCTACCCTTGGTTTCTCTACAAATGTAGAGCTTGGAGATGTGAAGGTAAAAGGGATTACTTCTATTACAGAAGAAGATATTGAATACAGTAAGAGTTTAGGATACACGATTAAATTAATCGGTCTTGCGAAGCGAGATGGTGAAAAATTAGAGGTTACAGTTGAACCGACACTACTTCCAAATACACATCCTCTTGCGGCCGTGCAAAACGAATATAACGCTGTATATGTGTATGGTGAAGCAGTTGGAGAAACGATGTTTTATGGACCAGGTGCAGGAAGCTTACCGACAGCAACAGCTGTTGTTTCAGATTTAGTAGCTGTAATGCAAAATATTAGATTGGGTGTAAATGGAAATAGTGCGGTATCCCCGCAGTATAAAAAGGTATTAAAAGAGCCAGACGAAATTGTTGTGAAGAAATTTTTAAGACTTCATGTAAAAGATGAAATTGGTGTATTTGCAAAAATTACTTCATTATTCTCTGAGCGTGATGTTAGTTTTGAAAAGATTATTCAAATGCCGCTTGAAGAGAAAGGAAAAGCTGAAATTGTAATTGTAACGCACCGTGCGTCTCTTGCTGATTATGATTATATTCTACATACGTTGCAAGGGTATGAAGAAATAGATTGTGTGAAAGCAAACTATCGAATTGAAGGGGATGCTAAGTAGTATCTCGACTAATAAAGAAACCTATTAAGCGGCTTGCTTAATAGGTTTTTTTCTATTTAAAATCTGCGTACCAACTTGAATAAATGCTTGTATAATCCAGCCTGTTGTAAAAGATAAGATAATAGTTCCAAAATAGATAGGTCCATTTAATAAAAAGCTTAATGTTAAAAATAAAAACGCTAATGAAATTTCTGTTCTTCTAAATGTCCATTTTTTTTTCTCAGCAACTGTTAAAACGAAAGCCTCTTGAGGTGCTGCGCAAAGGTTTGTAGAGACATAAAGACCAATCCCAGTCCCAACGAATAGATTTCCACAAATAAGTGTTATATATTTTGGAAGAGAGCGGATAGCGTCCATAATAGTTGTAATGGAACCAATCCAATCAACAAAAAGAGAAATAAGAACCATTGTTACGATTGTACCAACTGTTATTTGTTTTTTATTCCAAAAGAGTACGATAAGGGTAAAAGCAAAGTTAATCATGAAAAGCCAAAAACCGATACTTATCCCGAAATTTTGATATAGTGCAATAAAGAAGGAATCATAAGGGCTAAGTCCAAAGGAAGTAATTGTCGTCATCATATTAATACCGATGGCGAGAATAAGTAGGCCGCCGATGAAAAATATATATTCTAATTTGAATCGAAGCATAGTTGTATATCCTTTCAAAATGTATTTGCTAGGACAGGATATATTGTGGAAAGCTTACCAGGTCAAGGGAGAATTTTTATGAGAAGGGGAAAATGAGATGACGAATATAAGAAAGATTGCTGAACTTGCTGGGGTATCTATTTCAACTGTTTCACGTGTACTGAATAATCATCCATATGTGAATGAACAGAAACGAAAAGAAATTTTAGCGATCATAGAAGAATTAAATTATACGCAAAATGTGAATGCAATTCATTTAGTGAAAGGAAAAACGAACGTAATTGGCGTTTTATTACCGCACGTAAATGATCAATATTATAGCGCTATTATCGAGGGGATATCAAAGGAAACAGCAAAAAACAATTATAATATGATGCTTTGTCAGACGAATTATAGTGAGGAAAGAGAATTAGAAATTTTGAATATGTTAAAAATGAAAAAACTTGATGGGGTTATTATATGTTCCCGGGCAAATAGTAAGGAACAGCTTGAAGAATATACGAAATTTGGCCCGATTGTTATGTGTGAAGAAATAGACTCGAATTTCATTTCGAGTGTGCACATTGATTACTATAAAGTGTTTTCGCGTGGGATGAAGAGCTTAATAGATGCCGGCCATACAAGTATTGGGTATTGCATTGGAAGAAGCAATAGTATTAATAGTCAGAGAAGAAAACAAGCATATGCGGATTCACTTCAACAGATTGCTGCACCACAGATAGAGGCCTGGAAGTTTAAGGATTGTTTTACGGTGGGGGATGGGCGTGATGTAATCAGGGAATGGATCCGTATGTCTGTGAAACCAACTGCGTTTCTTGTATCTTGCAACCATATTGCAGCGGGAATGGTAACGGAAGCGAAAAAACAAGGAATTCGTATTCCAGAAGATATTACGATTATTGGTTGTGATGATCAAGATGTGGCAGATATTTTAGGCATTACGACGATTTCATATTCTAGTAAAAATGTTGGCGTGAAGGCATTTGAATTATTATATGAAAAGGTTAATGATGAGAAAATAGATGTAAAGCACGTAGAGTTATTGCCAGAATTAGTACATAGGGAAACAACATAATAGATAAGGTGTGAAAATCGCTTTTCAAAATTGCGTTTGGTATAATTATGGACAATCTATGAGAGCTAAAAGGGGTTTTGATATGAGATCAAAAGTAGTAAAAGTAATTCTACTCATTACAATTGCATCTTTCTGTTTATTTGCATATGGTTTTGTTTCAGGTGTAAATGATGTATTAAATCCGAAAGCTTCAAATTTAATTAAAAAGACCGATGTAGTGGCAAAAGAGAAAAAGGAAACAGGAACGTTACAAATCGTTAGTTTAGGTGATTCATTAACACGCGGTGTTGGTGATAAAGAAGGAATTGGCTATATTGGACGGACGAAAGAAGATTTACAAAAAGATTATAAGCAAAAGGTTGCCTTAACTAACTTAGCGGTTAGTGGTGCGAAAATGCCGGATTTATTAAAACAAATTGAAAGTAGTGGCGCTCAATATTCAATTAAGCAAGCAGATGTAATCGTTTTAACGATTGGAGGAAATGATTTATTTCCTGGTTGGGAATCGCTTGGAAAGATAGATTTAGAAACATACCGTCCTGATACAGAAACATTCCAAAATGAAGCGAAGAAAATTATAGAAGAAATTCGTAAGTTAAATACAGATAGCCCTATTTTTTGGCTAGGTTTATATAATCCTTTTGAAGATGTAGAAGATTTAAAAGGGTCTTCAAACATTGTTGTAGACTGGAATGCATCTTTAGAAAAGTTAGCGATAAATAATAAAAATGTGTATATTACACCGACATTTGATTTATTCCAAAACCGTGGGAAAGATTTATTATACTCCGATCATTTCCATCCGAATGAAGTAGGGTATACATATATGGCAGACCGATTAGTTCAAAATGTTGCGAGTAAATTAAAACTAGAACAAGGAGGGGTAAAATGACGACGATACTTTCCGTACGAGACGTGAAGAAGGTAATTGGAAAGAAGACAATTGTAGAGAATATTTCCTTCGATGTAAAACAAGGAGAAGTGTTTGGCTTCCTAGGACCGAATGGTGCCGGAAAAACGACTACCATTCGAATGTTAGTCGGATTGATTAAAGAAACAGAAGGTACGATTTCTATTGGTGGTTATTCTATTAAGGAAAATTTCAGAGAAGCGATGCGTCAAATTGGGAGTATCGTTGAAAACCCAGAACTGTATACATATTTAACGGGATGGGAAAATTTAAAACAATTTGCCCGTATGTTAGGTGATATATCAGATGAACGTATTATTGAAATTGCTCAAATGGTTCATTTGGATGAAAGAATTCACGATAAGGTAAAAACATATTCACTCGGTATGAAACAGCGTCTTGGTATTGCGCAAGCGCTTCTTGGAAACCCGAAATTGCTCATATTAGATGAGCCAACAAATGGTTTAGATCCAGCTGGAATTAGAGAACTTAGGGAATTTATACATAAGCTTGTGAAAGAAGAAAATATGAGTGTGTTTATTTCAAGTCATTTGCTAAGCGAAGTACAAATGATATGTGACCGTGTGGCGATTATTCATAAAGGAAAAATGATAACAGTTGCCAAGGTTGAAGAGTTAATTAAAACAGCGAGTGATCGTGTAGAATGGATTGTTACACCAATTTCTAAGGCGAAAGATATGCTAGAAGCTGCTGAGGAAGTAAGAGAAGTGAGTATAGAAGGTGACCGATTACTATGCCGGATGGATATTGCATCTATAAGTAGTTGGAATAAATATTTTGTAGAAAATGGGATAGATGTACATAGTGTTAAGGAGCTTGTATTTACGCTAGAAGATTTATTTATTGAACTCACAAGGGGTGAGCAGCATGCGTGAATTTGCGAATCTAGTTTTGAATGAATCAGAAAAGATTTATCGTAAGAAACGTATTTTTGTTGTCATGCTTATTTTAGCAATCTTGATCCCGCTTTTCGTATATGCGCAGTATCGTGAAATAGAAACGACCCAAAAACGACTTGGCACAACTGATTGGAAAGTGTCACTGCAACAACAAATTGTTGATTCTCAGAATCGGTTAAATAACTCTAGGTTGCCAGAAGAATGGCGTGATTGGCTAAAGGTAAGAGTGGAGCAACAACAATATTATTTAGATCACGATATTAACCCGATGGCACCAGGTGCACCAACTTTTGTAAGGGCGTTTATTGAGCAAGGAATTACATTGTTTATTCCGCTTCTTGTCATGATTGTCGCTATTGACATTGTTTCAGGAGAAAGAAGTGATGGAACGATGAAGATGTTACTTACGCGGCCGATTCGGCGCTGGAAAATACTTCTTAGTAAGTATGTGACAATGTTATTTTTCATTTCACTCATACTGCTTCTCGTAGGTCTGTTTGCGTACATATTATCTGGGCTTGTATTTGGATACTCAGGATGGAATTTACCTGTGTTAACAGGATTTGTCATTGATAAGGAAACATTAAATACGAACTTTGTACATCTTATTCCTCAGTGGCAATACATTTTGATGGCGTATGGATTAGCTTGGTTTGTTGCTATCGTTGTCGGAACTATATCCTTTATGGTTTCTGTTTTAATTCGAAATACACCAGCTGGTATGGGCGTTATGCTAGCCGCATTAATCGCAGGTGGTATTTTAAGTTCATTCGCAACATCTTGGGAAGGTGCGAAATATATTTTTAGTGTGAACTTATCATTAACAGATTATTTATCAGGAAAACTACCTGCATTACAAGGTTTATCGATGGGGTTTTCTTTAATGAATTTAACTGTTTGGGCAGTTGTTTCTCTTATTATTTCGTTTGTAGTGTTTACAAAGCAGGATATGGTGAATTAATCGGATAGGAAGTGAAGGTATGGAAAATGTTTTAAAGAATGATTGGGAGGCATTATTGGCACCAGAATTTGAAAAAGAATATTATCGTACTTTAGCCAGTTTTTTGAAAGAAGAGTACAGTGCACATGTCGTTTACCCGAAGGTAGAAGATATTTTTAATGCCCTTCAGTATACAAGTTATGAAAATACAAAGGTCGTTATTTTAGGGCAAGATCCCTATCATGGACCGAATCAAGCGCATGGTCTAAGCTTCTCGGTACAACCAGGCATTAAAACGCCACCGTCATTACTAAATATGTATAAAGAACTTCGAGATGAATATGGGTACGATATTCCAAATAACGGTTATTTAGTAAAGTGGGCAGAGCAAGGGGTACTACTATTAAATACTGTATTAACAGTTCGACAAGGTGAAGCAAATTCTCATAAAGGAAAAGGCTGGGAGCATTTCACTGATCGCGTGATTGAGCTATTAAATGAGCGTGAAAAACCAGTTATTTTCATATTGTGGGGGCGCCATGCACAGGCGAAGAAGAAGTTAATTACGAATACGAATCATCATATTATCGAATCCGTACATCCAAGTCCATTATCAGCAAGACGTGGTTTCTTTGGGAGTAAGCCATACTCTAAAGTAAATGCGATTTTAGCTAATATGGGCGAGAGAAAAATTGATTGGGAAATTCCAAATTTATAAATAGAAAAGGTAGTTAACATTCGTTAACTACCTTTTTATTATTATTGTTCGTTCTTTAATTTTGCATCTAGTACAAACGTACCAAATGGGATAACTGATGAAACGAATGCCCCAAGTGCCCATAAAATCGATTTACGGTGTACGATTGTTACTTGAATTACTGCGAAGATGAATAGAATAAATAAAACGCCGTGAGCCATGCCTGTAATTTTAACAGCTGTTGCAAATCCTGCGAAATATTTCAATGGCATTGCTACAAATAATAGTAATAGGAAAGAAATCCCCTCAATTAAGCCGATTGCTCTTAATCGTCCGATTGGTGTAGATAACATAAAGTATCCTCCTTTAACGTATGCTTGTTTATAGTAAATTTGTATTCTTTTTCAAAATAAAATAGTCTATTTTGTTTCATTATATACAAAAAGAAAGTTTACACTACGAGAATAGTGCAAAGTTCAAAATATAGTCACAAAAACATGAGAATTTAAATAAAAACCTATTTGAAGTGTTTGACTTCAAATAGGTTTTATGGGTGAAAATATTAAACGAGCGCTTCTCTTTTTAATACAAATTTCTCTACAACTTTTGCAACACCATCGTTCATATTTGTATCTGTTACGTAGTTTGCAATTTCTTTAATATCATCTGGTGCATTGCCCATTGCAACACCAAGACCAGCGAATTCGATCATTGCCTGGTCGTTATAGCTATCGCCCATTGCGATAACTTCTTCACGCTTAATGCCTAGCTTTTGAATTAATTGGTTTAAGCTCGTTCCTTTTGTAACACCAGCTTCAGTAAATTCTAAGAAGAATGGTTTCGAACGCATAACGCTTAATTGACCTTCTAATTGTTTTTGTAGTTTCTTTTCTACTACAACAAGGCGTTCAGCTTCTTTATTCATTAATACTTTTACTACAGGCTCTTTAACAGCAGCTTTAAAGTCATCTACTACAACAATTGGCATACCAGTAATATCGCCCTCAATTTCAGTATAAGGATTATTTTCTTCCGTTACGATATCATCACCAATGTAAGTATGAATCCATACATCTTCAGTTTTACTAATTTCAAATAGGTTGTGAACGATTTCAGGAGATAGCGTACTACTAAAGATTTCTTCGTTTGTTTTACAGTTAATAATTTTTGCACCGTTAAAAGATAGAATAAAGCTGCCGTATTCTTCTAAACGAAGTTCTTTCGCTACATTGCGCATACCGAATGTTGGACGTCCAGAAGCAAGTACTACCTTTACTCCTTGTTCTTGCGCAGTCATTAGAGCCTCTTTCGTACGAGGTGAAATGGTATGGTCGTCACGTAGTAAAGTATCATCTAAATCTAAAACAATCATTTTATAAGTCATATTGAAAATTCCCTTCTTTATTTAAATAGAAATACATGTTCATGAAGATATTAAGGAATAAATAGTAAGACATCGAACTTCTTCAGGAAGAAGTAAATAAATTATCATGAGCGTATTGCCCATGATAATTTATCGTAACAACTCTACAGGTAGAGTGCAATAATGGAAGTTTTCCAATTTACGATAGTTGTTTTTCTGTAGAACGAGAAAATAGTATTTCAAGCAGAATTGCCATGACAGATCCAAGAACGAGACCATTACTTAAAAATGATGCTAGAAATGGTGGGAGTGTAGAAAATGCTCCAGCTGGAACGAACATAACTCCGACCCCAGTAAAGATGGAAAGGCCTGCTACTTTAAATAATCGTTCTTTATTTTGTACTGTGTCGTATTCATGGAAAGCTAGACCAATCATACTTGCAAATACAGGATAGATAGCAGCATAACCAACTGCAACTGGAATTGCTGCAAAGAATGAAGTGATCTTTGGGAATATACTAACGACAATAATAAAGCTTGATCCTAACATAAATGGGAGTCGCTTATAAATATTAGTTGTTGCAATAAACCCTGCTGATCCAGAAATGGCGACAGGTCCAATAGCTGAGAATAGACCGCCTAGTAATTGATTGATTCCTGTTATAATGCCAGCTTGTTTGAAACGATCTGGTGCGGCACCTTCTTCATACTTAGAGACAATCTTTTGCACAACGCGAATACTTGCTAACATATTTGTTAGAAGTAATAGTGTAACGAACACTACCGTAATCGCCATGTTCCATTCAATGCGAGGCATTCCGAAAACAAATAGGGATGGAAAACGGATTACATCTGTCACAGGCGTTACTGGATTAGATAATCCGAAGCATGCGAATAATATCCAGCCGCAGACAATACTGAAAAGAACGGAATATTGTCCAACAATAGGTAGCTTCATAATGAAAAAGGATAGTAAAATAACAATGAGTGAAAGAATAAATACGTCGGCTTGTACTTCTGTATGTTGTCCGTCAAGGCCGAACATTCCCTTTAAGAAGGAACCGCTAAGTTGTGCGACAAGAAGAAATAAATATGTTCCAATGACTGTCGGTGTAAAATAGCGAACTAGCTTATCGATGAGTCCAAAAACACTAAGAATAATACAAATAATGCCACTTAATAGGAAGGCGTATTGAAGGACTTTAAGTGTTTCATTGCTTGATCCAAATAATACGACACCTAAACTTGCATAAAGGGAGAAAATCCCCCACCAAAGGCCTGCAGGACCTTCTTGAATAGGAAGTTTATGTCCAAATATAGCTTGCAGTAGACCAGCAAAGCCAAGAACAAATAATGTTCTTTGTACGAATGCAATAGCTTCAGCTCCATCGAGGCCATAACTAGTTGCGACGCTAATTGGTACAATAAGGCTCCCAGCTAAAATAAATAGCGCCCATTGTAAGGCGGAAAGAAATGTTTTCATTATATCAACCTCTTTCATAGATTCCGTATCTAGTATATATGTATTTCATTTCCACTGGCAAAGATTGTAGATAGAGAAAAGAGTTGAAACACGATATGAATGCACGTAAGCAATTATGGATAGCAGTTATATGTATGACCTTTGTTGTAATTCTAGGAACGTTAGGATTTATGACAATTGAAGAGATTAGTTTGTTTCAAGCATTTTGGATGACGATGATTACCGTATTAACTGTTGGATACGGAGATGCCGTTCCTTTAACACATGCAGGGAAAGTATTTGCGCTTCTTATTATACCAGTTGGCGTTGGTATCGTTACGTATGCAATTGGTGTAGTGGCAGCTATGATTATTGAAGGGAATTTATTTCATGCAGTACGGAGGAAGAAGATGGATAAACAAATAGCACAGTTACAAAATCATATTATCGTATGTGGTTGCGGTAGAGTGGGGCTTCAAGTTGTACATGAATTGCAAGAAAAGAAAATTCCATTTGTCGTCGTGGATAAAGATGAAAGTATATTGGAGAAGGAAAAACTTTTGTATGTACATGGGGACGCGACGGAAGACCAAGTGTTACATCATGCTGGAATTTCAAAGGCAGCCGGTTTAGTTGCTATCGTAGCCAATGACGCTGAAAATGTATTTATTACATTAACGGCAAGAGGATTAAATGATGCAATTAAAATTGTGGCAAGAGCGGAAAAACCAGAAACCGAAGACAAATTAAGGCGTGCCGGTGCAAATAAGGTGATTAATCCATCTAGTATGGCAGGAATTCATATTGCAAAAGGTATTGCGAATCCGCTAACAGTTCATTATATTGATACAGTACTGTATGGCGTGGATCAGTCATTTGTAATTGAAGAAATTGCAGTCGGCAAGGGCTCTATTTTAGCTAGTAAATCGTTACTAGAAAGTGATGTGAGAAATCAATTTGATGTAACAATTTTAGCGATTTTGAGAAATGGGAATGTTATACATAATCCGACGGGGCAGGAAAAATTGCAAGAACATGATATGATAATAGTATTTGGTTCAGTAGAGAAGCTGGGGCAATTTGAGAAAGAACTACAAAGTACGAGGTGATAAGGAATGCAAATATCGAGCGATAAGATTTTAAATAAAATGGCGAATGAAATTGCAAAGGCAAAAAGTAGTGAAGGACAAAAATCAAAAGATCATTTATTAGTTGTGCGTGCTTTATGTGATTTACTATTAGATGAACAGGTTGAATCTCCTACGTATAGAGAGCCGCAAATTCAATCGCAAGTAATTGGAACGCAGCCTATAACAACTGTTCAACCAGTTATGCCGGTTTCTGGAGAACCTGTGTATATAAAAGAAGAAGGCGCAAATGGTAATTCGTTATTTGATTTTTAAGAATTAAATCGTTTGGATTATATGTGAAAATTGCTTATGATAAAAATAAAAAAGGGGAATTAAAATGAAAATTTTCTTTTTACTAGGTTGTATTGCAGCGGGGCTATCTGTTGCGTTAGGGGCATTTGGAGCACACGGTTTAGAAAATAAAATTTCTGCAAAAATGTTAGAAGTTTGGAAGACAGGCGTTACATATCAAATGTTCCATGCAGGTGGGCTATTCGTAGTTGCTTTATTAATGGATAAGATTCAATCATCACTTTTAACTACTGCTGGTTGGCTTATGGTAGCTGGGATTATTATGTTCTCAGGTAGTCTATATGCGTTAAGCACAACAGGGATTAAGTTCTTTGGACCAATTACACCTCTTGGTGGTGTAGCGTTTATCGTGGCATGGATCTTAGTCGGAACTGCAGTTGTAAAAGGGTTATAAAAAAACAAAAGCTGGCATATGCCAGCTTTTGTTATGGTCTTGGAGCATAAGTTGCTTGTTGACTAGGTAAATACGTAATTTCTTCTGGGAATTCTACATAATCTAAGTAAATCATCAATAGTAAATAACGTTTCCCTGATTGTGGCTCACTAATTACAATATGATCACGACCAGCAGCTTCGATAATACCTGTATACGATTGTGTACCGAGTGAGCTACCGCGCTCATAGGTCATTACAACTGTAGCTTGTTTGCCCTTATTCAAGCGAAGAATATTTTCAATATAGGATTGTTCTAGAGGTAACATACCTTGAGAAATTGCATATTGGGCTTGAGCAGCTTGAGCAGCTTGTTGTTGCATTGCTTGCTGTTGTTGTTGCTGCCCGGCAGTCATTTGTTGCGGTTGTACATAAGTTCCAGATGGTTGATAAAAACCTGTTCCATAGTACGGATTTTGTTGCTGTGCCATTCAAAAATCCCTCCTCATTTTCATTCCTTAATATACGCTTGGACAGTCTCCGGCAGATGGCTGGAAGAAGCAGTGCTTTTTGAAGCGACCAGAGTTTTGCTGATTGTACCAAGTTGGCGGACAAGGGCCTTCAGGTCTAAAAAACCATAAGGAGAAGTTGGCAGGCCAAAAACGTTGTCCTTGAATCGTTCGCCTTGCTAATGCGATATCTTGTTCTCTTGCACGTTGATAAAAATACCCTTTTTGAGTTGCTTCAAAACCGCCAGGATTTTGATACACCATTTGACGTAAATTACGTATTTTTTTAAAATCTAAACAATTTCCGCGGACACGATTTACCCCAACATTTCCGACCATTAACATTCCTTGTTGCCCTTCTCCCTCGGCTTCAGCACGCATCAGTCTAGCTAATAACTTTACATCTTCTTCGTTATAAGCAATAACACCCATTATGTGTCACCTCTCTTTTTGGAATACCTTTTGGAAAGAGGTTTATTTCTAGATGAAGTGTGTAACGATTACTAGTTCATACGTATGAGGAAAAGGACTCAGATATGACAACCAAACGAAGTTTTACATTGAGAGAGGAAAATAAAAAAAGCTAGCGTGAGCCAGCTTTTCATCATTAAAATACTTTAGACCATAAGTTTGAGAAAAAATCTCCAACAGAGCGCATTGTTAACACAAACCAATTTGCTTTTTCAACTTCTTCTGTTGTTTTTGCAGTAACTTTCATACTTTTACTACCGTTTAAGAAACCATACTTATCAGTTGATTCTAAAGTAATGGAGCCTACTTTGGCATCTCTCTTAATGGGGGCAACTAAATGTCCATCTTTAGCAAGAGATTTATCTACTTCAGTCCCAATTTTATAAGAATCTTTGCTACCTTTTTTCGCAATTACTGTTATTTCTTTTTCCGGTGCAACAGTTACTTGATCTTCTTTCCCTTTTACTACAGAAATTGTATTGTTTTTATTCACTTTTAGCTTTTGTTTTTCGAAGTTATTAAACCCATATTCGATTAATTCGCGAGATTCTGTGAAGCGCTCGTCCATTGATTTTGTTTTAATAATAACCGAAATAAGACGTACATCACCACGTTTAGCAGTAATAGTAAATCCGTATCCGGCTGTATCAGAACTTCCTGTTTTTAAACCATCTGTTCCTTCATAAGAGAAAGCGGCACCTGGTAACATCCAGTTCCAGTTTTCCATACGAATTGGTTTCGGATGATTGTCCGGGAAGTTTCTAAATCTTTGTTTTGTATCCTCTAGCATTTCTGGATACTTTGTAATTATTGTTTTTGAAAGAATACCCATATCGCGAGCTGACATGGAATTTTCTCCATTCGGATCAGTACCCTCAGGATGTTTTCCTTTTAAGTCAGCGTTATTTAATCCAGTAGCGTTTACAAATTTATATTTCTTTAACCCTAGTTTTTTTGCATGTTCATTTGCAAGATTTAAGAAGTTTTTCTCACTTCCTGCAAGAAGTTCTGCTAAGGCAATACTAGATCCGTTTGCAGAGAAGATAACGATAGAATGATATAATTCTCTTACAGTATATTGGCGTCCCTTTTCAAACGGAACGTTAGAGAATTCATTATTACGTGAAACTTCATAAGCGTAATCAGAAATGTTTACCTTTGTATCCCAAGTGATTTTTCCTTCTTTAATTGCTTCTAATACAGCATAAACAACAATTAATTTTGACATACTAGCGATAGCTAGTAATTCATCTGGATTTTGTTCATGCAGTATTTTTCCTGTATCTGCATCAAACAGAAGTGCAGCAGCAGCCTCTATATGTATTTTTTCTTCCGCATGGGATGTTGTTACTCCTAAGGAAGAAATTGACAATAGAAGCGCTAGTAAAATAGACAAGATTTTCTTCATATAGTTTATCACCTTCGCATCGTTATTAGCATGTAGCTCGTACCATTTTAGCATAAATTTGGATATGAAAAGGTTACAATTTTACTAGGAATTTGAAAAGAATTTGTTGATTTTTGTTCAAATTTGCAGAGAAAAGAAGTTTTTTGAAGAGAAGTATAGAAGATAATAAAAAAAGGAACGAATTTCGTTCCTTTTTTACGATTTACCCCGCTATTTGCCGGGCAGTAAGATTCCTACCTCGAAATTCAGCGAAAACAAAGGAGTTAGGAGGGGTATCAATTGCCCGTAAAAGCCCGATTGGTGAGGGCTGATTAAAGTTTCACTTTATATGTGTAAAAATTTCTCTACCTTTTCGTCTGGTAAAATGTTTCCAACGAAAAATGTTCCGAATTCACCATAACGAGCACTTACTTCATCGAAGCGCATTTCATATATAAGTTTTTTAAATTGAAGAACATCGTCAGCGAATAATGTTACGCCCCACTCGAAATCGTCGAATCCGACTGATCCTGAAATAACTTGTCGTACTTTACCTGCGTACTGACGACCGATTTTACTATGACTGTACATCATTTTTTTACGTTCTTCCATAGGAAGCATGTACCAGTTGTCATCACCTTGGCGACGCTTGTCCATTGGATAGAAGCAAATGTGATTTGCTTTTGGTAGGTCTGGATATAAGCGAGCTAAGATTTGTGGGTTTTGGTATGGATCTTCATCAGCTGGAAGATAGTTACTTAGTTCAACAACAGATACGTAAGAGTATGCAGGAACCATATATTCAGCTAATGTTGTTTTATTCAATTCTGTCTCAATTTCATTTAACTCTTCCATTGTTGGACGTAAAATCATAAGCATAATATCAGCTTTTTGGCCAACAACTGTATACATTGCATGACTGCCTTTTTTCGCAGTAGCTACTTCGTTCCATTTTTCAACGACATTTAAAAATTCAGACACAGCTTGTCCGCGTTCGTCGCTAGATAATGTTTTCCATGCAGCCCAATCAATAGAACGTAAATCATGTAAACAATACCAGCCATCTAACGTTGTTGTTGCTTCACTCATTCTATTCACCTCAGTTAATGATAGTTTTACACGTTAACTATAGCATATATAGTTTTAAAATCATCTATATAAAACCTTGGCACATAAAATTGTCACATTTTAATTTACTTGAAAATAGGAGAAGATAAGGCTTAAAGGGGGCTTTATTTCTATGCTGAATTTTATGAAAATATAATCATTTTTATTTTATCTATTTTTTGGGAGCTATAAGTTTAAAATATAGAGGAAAAGCAGTATTCTTAAAGATAGAGTTTTTTTAACATATGTAGGAGGGTTTATTCGTGAGCAACTTATTTACAACAGTAAAAGAAAAAGTTCAAGGAAAAGGCATTTCTATCGTACTTCCTGAAGGAACTGATGAAAGAATTTTAGGCGCTGCAGAGCGTTTAGCAAAAGAAGAGTTAGTAAAACCAATTTTAGTTGGTAATAAAGAAGAAATTAGCGCAAAAGCTGCTAGCATGAATTTAACATTAGCAGGCGTTGATATTTATGACCCAGCTACATACGAAGAAATGGATGCAATGGTAGCATCTTTCGTTGAACGCCGTAAAGGTAAAGCAACTGAAGAAGACGCTCGCAAAATCCTTAAAGACGAAAACTACTTCGGTACAATGCTTGTATACATGGGCAAAGCACACGGTTTAGTAAGTGGTGCAGCTCACTCTACAGCTGATACAGTTCGTCCAGCACTTCAAATCATTAAAACAAAACCAGGCGTTACAAAAACTTCTGGCGTATTCATCATGGTACGTGAAGAAGAGAAATATGTATTCGCTGATTGCGCAATTAACATTGCACCAAACAGCCAAGATTTAGCTGAAATTGGTATCGAGAGTGCGAAAACTGCTGAATTATTCGGTATTGACCCACGCGTTGCTATGTTAAGCTTCTCTACAAAAGGTTCTGCGAAATCTCCAGAAACAGAAAAAGTTGTAGAAGCAACTCGCATTGCAAAAGAAATGGCTCCAGAATTAACTTTAGATGGAGAATTCCAATTCGATGCTGCATTCGTACCATCTGTAGCTGAGAAAAAAGCTCCAGGTTCTACAATTAAAGGTGATGCTAACGTATTCGTATTCCCAAGCTTAGAAGCTGGTAATATCGGTTACAAAATCGCTCAACGTTTAGGTAACTTCGAAGCAGTAGGACCAATCTTACAAGGTTTAAACATGCCTGTAAATGACCTATCTCGTGGATGTAACGAAGAAGAAGTGTACAAGTTAGCTTTAATTACAGCAGCTCAAGCACTTTAATTCTATAATGAATTGAAATAAAGACCGTCGCTATAATAGCGACGGTCTTTATTTTTCTAAGCCAAGTGCTTTATTGTTACGATCAATAATACGTTGTAAATTCGTCTCATATAAAGGAACTTCATCTACTGTTAATTGAGATGGTGTTAACTTTGGAGCGAATTGCTGCAGTGTTTTTAAAAGGCGCATCATTAAATCTTGCACTGTAATGGTTTCGCCAAGTAATTCTGAAAGTGAAGCCATCGTACTCGGTACAATTTCAGGATACGTAAAGCGTGTTTCTTCTCCTTGGATTGCTAGGTTGTAGAAATCACGAACGAGTGTGGCACGCTCAGAGCCACTTCCTGTAGCACAAAGATAAATTTGGACAGCGACACCGCCGCGAATACGTCGCTGTGAAATGCCAGCGAATTTTTGATCGCGAATACTTAAGTCATAGCTACCAGGACAGTAAGAACCTACAATTTCTTTTGCCTCGATTGTAACATCATAGTCGTGTAACATCTCCTGAATTAAGTGCCACATCGTATCGTATCCAAGATCAATATCAATACCTTTTTCCGTCTCTTGGAATAAAAGTGATACGTTTAGAACACCTTCATCAAGTACGACTGCAAGTCCACCGGAATTACGAACGATAACATTGAAGTTGTTTTCCTTTAAAAAGGAAATACCTTCTTCTAAGTGTGGTAGGCGTGAATCTTGAATGCCAAGAACAATTGTATTGTGATGAACCCAAGAACGCATTGTTGCAGCTGATTGACCATTTCCGATACTAGTACATAATGTGTCATCCATTGCGAATGACTGCAATGCATGGAATGTTGGTCCTAAACTAGACTGATCTACAATACGCCACTCTGGCTGCGATAAAATGGAACGGGAATTGCTCATATAACTAACCCCTTATCTTTAAAATGACAATCTCTATTATAGCAAAAAATGAAGAATGGAGTTTTCTCATATATAAAGGGAAAGTTTAGGTGTGAAAGAATAAAAAGGATGCATTACATGCATCCTTTTTATTCTGCAATTTTTTCTAAATTACCGTTTCGATCCATTCGGAAAGATGTTTGAGAACGTTCTTCGTCATCCATGACTGCCAACTTACGAGCTCGGTTCATAATGTTCATAAGTGTTTCGTAATCTTCTTGTACAGTATGAGATTGCTTTTCTAATTTTTCTAGTTTCTTTTCTAGTTCTTCATTTCGAAGGATTTGTGCTTTAATTTCTTGTTTCAATCTCGTATTCTCGTTTTCGAGAGCTGTTACTTTTATATTTGAGGATCCAACTGTTTGTAAGAAATAAATAACATCTTGCATTGTCATAGAGCTTTTTGCAACAGGAACGGTAGATTCTTGATATGGAATAGCTTCTTTATATTGTACAATTGATTCCTCTTGTACGAATTCTTCATAATCAGTTATCGAATCTGAAGCTGGTGGTGTATAAAGTAAACGTTTTTTCGCTTGTTCCCCGCTTGCAGCACGCATTTTATCTTTACGATGTTTTTTTGCTAGTTGAAGAGCTTGTTCATAGCTATAGCGAACAACAGCATTCCAACGGAAACCACAGGCAGCCGATGTACGATTTAATTGATCTCCTACTTCTTCAAATGCATTTAATTGAGTACTTCCTTCTCGAACGTGACGAAGTACAGTTTCAGCAAGTAATAAATCATCCTCATCCGTCCAAGCATCTTGTCTTACTTTCATAGATTCAACTCCCTTTCTTTTTATGAACTTCCTATTTTTATAATGGGCAAAAAAATGAGCTTTTATACAAAGCTTTTAAAAATATGGTAGATTTCGATGAAAGGTATAAATTTTGCCAAGAATGACGGAAGTCTCTGTAGTAGAACATATAAATATGTAGCATTATATGAAGAAAGAGCGTCGCAAGGAAACTTGCAACGAGCTTCAAAGAGCGGTAAAATACCATTTAGTGTTTATTTTTAAATGTACTTGAGAAAAGTTTAAAATAGAGGAAGTGTTATATAATGGGAAACGAATTTCGTGTGTGTGATGATTGTCAGGCAACGAACGTTAAAACGTTGATTCCGAAGTTAAAAAAAGTAGATTCATGTGCAACGATTGAAGTTGGATGTCAGTCTTACTGTGGTCCTGGTCGTAAAAAATCATTCGCATTTGTAAATAATCGTCCAGTTGCGGCTCCAACAGAAGATGAATTAATTACAAAGATTGAAGTGAAGTTAAATAAGTAAGAAAAAGAAGAGTGAACAGATTACTCTTCTTTTTTTATGTCCATAAGAGGAATGATTTATTCTACAAAAGTTTAATTGAGTTTCAATGAAGGATAGGCGATATCCGTTTATATAAATTTTGATCTATATAAATTTATATTTCAAAATAATGGTTGACAGCCTTTTAAAGCGATAGGTAGAATAGAAAGTGTGATTCTGATAATCATTATCATGAAAAGGTCAATTCGCCTAATTTTTTTATTACTATTTGAGAATAAATTTCATTTCATTAAATATATGTTGTTGGTTAGGATGGTTGAGGGATGGAAGCGAGCGCAAGGAGTATAGAACAGCAAGATGTGAATGTTAAAGAGATTAAGAGCAGACCGCTCATTGCTTCTATTATTTTAGTAGTAGGTACGGTTTTGTTAGCTTTAAGCATGGCAGTCTCTATTTCATTTGGTGCTGCTGATATTAGTTTAAAGACTGTATGGCAAGCTGTGTTTCAGTTTGATGGGTCGTTGACGCATCATAACGTAATTCAAGAACTTCGCATGCCTAGAGCAATAGGGGGCGTAGTTGCAGGTGCTTTTTTAGCGGTATCAGGAGCAATTATGCAAGGTATGACGCGAAATCCACTTGCTTCTCCATCGTTAATGGGGATTACAGATGGGGCTGTGTTTGGAATTGCAATTATGTATGCATTCTTCCCTAATTCACCTTATTTAATGTTCGTTATCGCATCTTTTATTGGTGCTGCATTTGGAGCGAGCATTGTATATGGAATTGGGTCTTCTTCACCAGGTGGATTAACACCTGTGAAATTAGCTTTAGCAGGTGCAGCGATTAGTGCTTTATTAGGGGCCATTTCATCTGGAATTGCACTGTATTTCAACCTTGCCCAAGAGGTGAGTATGTGGAATGCAGGCGGGGTTGCTGGAGTGAAATGGGAAAGTATTAATATGTTAGTGCCGATTGGGCTTGTTTGTCTCTTTATTGCAATTATGATGTCGAGGTATATTACAATTTTAAGCTTCGGTGAAGAAATTGCGATTGGACTTGGTCAAAATACGACATTAATTAAATTTATCGGAACAGTACTTGTTCTTGTGTTAACAGGTTCTGCAGTTTCTATGGCAGGATCGGTTGGATTTGTTGGACTTGTAATCCCACATATGACTCGTTTCCTTGTAGGCTCAGACTATAGATGGGTTATTCCATGTTCTGCGGTTTTGGGTGGGCTGTTAATTGAATGTGCAGATATGTTATCTCGCGTTATTAATCCGCCGTTTGAAACGCCAATTGGAGCAATTACAGCGCTAATTGGAGTTCCATTCTTCCTCTACTTAGCACGTAACGAAGGGAGAGGGAAAATGTGAGGACAAGTGTCTTAACAAAAAAGAACGTTTCTGTTTTAACAATTTTAGTAGGATTAATCGTTACTGTATTTTTAGTGAGTTTAAATACAGGGACATTTAAAATACCACCAATGGACGTATTAAAGTCATTGGTTGGACTCGGGGCTGAAGATCAGTCTGTTATTTTATTTGAATTTCGTATGCCACGTATGGTTATTGCTATATTAGTTGGATCGGCTTTAGCTATGTCAGGTGCGATTTTGCAAGGGTTATCACGAAATCCACTTGCTGATCCAGGTATTATCGGTATTAATGCTGGAGCGGGATTAACAGTTGTTATATTTGTCTACTTTTTCTTCGGGAAAGTTGGGACTGGTACATTTTTATCTGTATTTATCCTTCCATTCTTCGCGTTAGTTGGAGCGATATTAGCAGCGGTTATTATTTATTTACTAGCATGGAAGGACGGCGTTTCATCTACTCGATTGATACTTGTTGGTATCGCCGTTGCAGCCGGATTTGGTGCTGTTAGTTTAATTTTTTCTATGAAGATGACATCTAACGATTTCCGTTTTGCTACGATTTGGTTAGCAGGAAGTCTGTGGGGCACAGATTGGAAGTTCGTGCTAAGTGTACTTCCATGGATGGTTATTTTCTTGCCACTTGCTATTAGTAAGGCGCACATATTAAATGTAATGAACCTAGGCGACTCTACAGCAGTTGGTCTTGGTTTAAACGTAGAAAAAGAAAGACGTAAATTATTATTTATTGCAGTTTGTTTAGCAGGTGCATCTGTCGCTGTTGCCGGAGGAATTGGTTTTATCGGTTTAATGGCTCCACATTTAGCAAGGCGTCTTGTTGGTGGTAAACATCAAATTATGCTGCCTACAGCTGCACTAATAGGAACGTTTTTACTTTTATTCGCAGACGTAATTTCAAGAAGTGTGTTACCAACTTCAGAAATACCGGTCGGTCTTGTTATTTCTGTAATTGGTGCACCGTATTTCATATACTTACTTATGAGGACAAAATAAAGGGAGGCTTTTTGTATGGCAACTTTAGCAGTTGATGCGGTATCTGTTGGCTATAATGAAGGGTTAATTATTGATGGATTAACAGTTGAAATTCCGGAAGGGAAAATTACAACAATTATTGGACCAAATGGTTGTGGGAAGTCCACATTATTAAAAACGGCTTCTCGTATTTTGAAAGCAAAAAAAGGTACTGTTTATCTTGACGGAAAAGCAATTGAGAAACAGCCAACGAAAGAAATCGCAAAGAAAATGGCGATTTTACCACAGACTGCAGAAGTGCCAACTGGCCTTACTGTGTTTGAACTCGTTTCATATGGACGCTTTCCTCATCAAAAAGGATTTGGAACGTTGAAAGAAGAGGATTATCGCTACATTCATTGGGCACTTGAAGTGACGGGAATGACAGAATTCGCAAATCGTCCAGCAGAGGCGTTATCAGGTGGGCAACGTCAACGCGTATGGATTGCGATGGCTCTTGCACAAGGGACAGAATTACTCGTACTAGATGAACCGACAACGTACTTAGATATGGCCCATCAATTAGAGGTATTAAACTTATTGAAAAAGTTAAATGAAGAAGAAGGTAGAACGATTGTTATGGTTATCCATGACTTAAACCATGCTTCTCGTTTCTCAGATCATATGATCGCATTAAAAGCAGGTAAGTTAATGAAACAAGGAACACCAGATGAAGTTATGACGAGTGAAACACTTCGTAACGTATTTGAGATTGAAGCTCAAATCGTTCCATGTCCAGTAAACTGTAAACCGATTTGTTTAACATATGATTTAGCGATGATTAGTAATCAATTGCGTAAAAAAGCATAAGTAGAATTCCCCTCGTAAAGAGGGGGGCTTCTAATGGACGTTCAGCTTCTTATTAGTAAATAGGAAGTTGAACACCCGTTAGAACGGGGCATAAACAACAATTAATAAAAATATATTGATTAATTGTTAACCTTGTTTCTTATAGTTCACTGTAACTTATAAGAGAAATACAGCTAGAAGGAGTGGGAACATGAAGAATTTTAAAATGGCGTTATTAGCAATGGTACTAGTCGTTACTTCTGTACTATTTGCAGCTTGTTCTAACAAAGAAGAGAAGAAAGCAGATGCGAAGGATGCGAAGACTGAAGAGCGCACTGTACAACACGCAAAAGGGGAAATTAAAATCCCTGCAAATCCAAAGAAAATTGCTGACCTTAGTGGTTCAACAGAAGAATTATTAATCTTTGGTATGAAACCAATTATTACTGCTAATACATCTCAAGAAAAAATTGATGCACATATTGAAAAGAAATTAAAAGACGTAAAACCAGTTGGTTCTGCTTGGGGCGATAAAATTAATATCGAAGCAGTAGCTGCTGCAAAACCAGATTTAATTCTTGTAAACAATCGTCAAGAAAAGATTTATGATCAATTATCTAAAATTGCACCAACAGTTATGTTAAAAACTCCATTAGACCAATGGCGTCCAAAATTCGAAGAAGTAGGTCAAATCTTCGGTAAAGAGAAAGAAACAAAAGAATGGTTCAAACAGTATGACGAAAAAGCAAGCAAAATACATGACAAAATCGTTGCGAAAACTGGCGATGCTAAATTCATGAAAATGGCTGCATATCCGAATGCTTTCCGTGTATACGGTGACTACGGTTACGGTAGCGTAATCTTTAATGATTTAAAATTACCAGCAGTTAAAGGTACACCAACTGATAAACCGTTAGTACAAGTACAAAAAGAAGCTTTAATCGATTACAACCCAGATTACTTATTCGTATTTACGACTGGTGACGGTTCTCAGCGTCTAAAAGAATTCCAAGAAGAATCAATTTGGAAAAATATGAACGCTGTTAAAAATAACCACGTGTTTACAATTAAAAACGAAGACTTAAATAAAGGTTACTTCCCACTAGGTAAAGAAATGATCTTAGATGAAGTTTCTGAGTTCGTTTTAGGGAAATAATATATAATAAAAAATCACTTTTACTCTGGTAAAAGTGATTTTTTCTTTTTATAAAGGCAATTAATATAGTCTTTCATTTCTTTCTGTTTCCTATTTCGTTTATAATATATAGTAAGAATGCAGTAAAGAAAGGGGGATGTCGGAAAGTGGTATATTTAAACGACAAACTCAGCGAAACAAAAGTGTTTAAAGACCCGGTACATAAATATGTGCACGTACGCGATCGTGTTATTTGGGATTTAATCGGGACGAAAGAGTTTCAACGCTTGCGCCGTATTAAGCAGCTTGGAACGACATTTTTTACATTTCACGGTGCAGAGCATAGTCGCTTTACTCATTCGTTAGGTGTATATGAAATTATTCGTCGTATGATTGATGATGTGTTTGATGGCAGACCGAACTGGAATGCTGAAGATAGATTGTTATGTTTATGTGCGGCATTACTTCATGATGTCGGTCATGGCCCATTTTCTCATTCGTTTGAAAAAGTATTTTCATTAGATCATGAGAAATTTACGCAAAAGATTATCGTTGGAGATACGGAAATTAATCGCATATTAAATCGTGTGGATAAAGACTTTCCGCAAAAGGTAGCCGATGTAATCGCAAAAACATCTACTAATAAATTAGCGATTAGTATGATCTCCAGTCAAATTGATGCAGATCGTATGGACTATTTATTAAGAGATGCGTATTTCACTGGCGTAAAGTATGGAAACTTTGATATGGAACGTATACTGCGTGTCATGCGTCCGTACGGGAATCAGGTAGTCATTAAAAATAGTGGCATGCATGCTGTTGAGCATTATATTATGAGCCGTTATCAAATGTATTGGCAAGTATATTTCCACCCAGTAACGCGCAGTGCCGAAGTTATTTTAACGAAGATTTTACATCGTGCGAAATCATTGCATGAGAAGTATTATACATTTAAAAATCACCCTGTTCATTTCTATTCTTTATTTGAAGAAGAAGTAACAGTAGAGGATTATTTAAAGCTAGACGAGAACGTTATGTATTACTACTTCCAAGTATGGCAAGACGAAGAGGATCCAATTTTAAGTGACTTATGCCGCCGTTTTATGAACAGAGATCTGTTTAAATACGTAGAGTTTACAGATAAGCATGGTTTAGATAATTGGATGGAATTAAGTAGCTTATTTAAAAAGATTGGACTCGATCCAGAGTATTATTTAGTAGTTGATTCAACATCAGACCTACCATATGACTTTTATCGTGCTGGAGAAGAAGAAGAGCGTTTACCAATCTTACTTCTTATGCCTAATGGAGATCTTAGAGAGCTTTCACGTGAATCGGATATTGTTGAGGCGATTACTGGTAAGAAGAGAACAGATCAAAAATTATTCTATCCGCATGATTTAATCTATGAAGATGGAAGAAAAGGAAAATATAAAGAGAGAATTATTGAGTTGTTAGAAGGAAAGAAATAAGAAGCAGCTAATGGCTGCTTCTTATGAAAGAACTTGAAATTATTTGTCGCTTAAGCGTTTTCCGCCAACTGCATAATGGTTTTTAGACATTTCTTCGATGAAAACAACGATGTTTTCTTCAGGAGCACCAGTTGTTTCGCTTACTGCTGCTGTTACTTTCTCAGCAAGAGCTTTCTTTTGTTCCTCTGTGCGTCCTTCTAACATTTTCACTGTTACGTATGGCATATATAATCGCTCCTTTTATGTAAGTTACACTCTTATTATAGCGGATTATGGGGAAGAACAATCGGAAAAACAAATATTTTCTTTTTTGACATATTGAAGAGGAGATGAATCATGGATCAGTTATTTAGATATCCATTACAAGAAATCCCATTAGTGGCGATGGCGATTATTATTGCATTATCAGTGCATGAATTTGCGCATGCATATGTTGCATATAAATTTGGAGACGATACAGCGAAAAAACAAGGGCGTTTAACGTTATCACCGATGGCTCACTTAGACCCTATCGGGATGATTGCTGTATTAATTATTGGGTTCGGTTGGGCAAGACCAGTACCTGTTAACCCGTACAACTTTAAAAGACCGCGTCTTGCAGGAATATTAGTTTCTATTGCAGGACCGATTAGTAATTTAATTTTAAGTGCAATTGGTTTGATTATTTGGTATAGCTTAATAACATTTGGTGTGCTAGATGCCATTCCACCTGCAGTAGGAAAGACGTTAAGTCAATTCTTCCAGATTTTCATTGGGCTTAATATTGTTTTACTTGTATTTAACTTATTACCGATTCCACCGCTGGATGGGTATCGCGTTGTGGAAGATTTAGCACCAGCAAATATTCGTGCGAAAATGACACAGTATGAAAAGTATGGAGCAATTGCGTTATTAATTCTTGTTATTACACCGCTTAGCAATTACACAATTCAGCCTATTTTCAATGTTGTTATTCCGTATGTATTTGTATTTTTAGACAGTATCATTGCGCCTATTTTTGGGCTTTTATAATTAGTAAGCGAGGAGGAAGTTACATATGACAGAGAAAAAGAAAAAAATCGGTTTTAATATCGTAAAAAATGATTCAACAGATGGACATGGTGGATTTGGAGTTGGAGCATTAAGCCTAGAAAATATTTCACCTGTATTTGTCGATGTACTAGAGAAAACAGCATTCGTTGATATCGGAGCGATGCATGCGCGTAGTACAGTAGAAAAAGGGATTAAGTTTTTAACAAATAAAGATGAAGTTCCAAACGGTAAACCATTTTGGCTTGTTTGGGTAACGATTGAAAGAACGGCAACAGGTGCTTATTATGCGGGGGTAACAGCTTGTGAAATGACAGTTGACCGTGAAATTCGCCGTGGATATAAATCACTTCCAGAGCACGTAAACAAAATGGATAAATCAATGAAGCGTCACATTATGGTTGACCATATGGATGAATCATCTAAAAAAGTACTTGGTACGTTCTTGAAAGAACATAATGAAGCAATTTGGAACGAGTCTAGTGAAGAATTGCGTCGTGCATTATTAAGTGAATAAAAAATAGCTGACGGATGCCCGTCAGCTATTTTTTTACCAAGGAAGGTATTTTTTCCACCAGCTTGCTTTTGTCTTTTCTCCACTGTTTTTTTCAAATTCCTCTTTATCATCAACATGATCCATACAATATTCAGTCGGCTCTGTACCTTTTGCAAAATACATTTTCACTGAAATTGGACAATTTTTTGTAGCAATCTTACCGTTTTCAGGGTTAATATTCAACGCTACGACATCACTTGGCGGTTTGAACTCTTTTTTAGGCTGTCCATCTAATCCTTTTTCCATCGTATCGGTCCATATTTTTTTCGCATATCCTTGTTCTGCTACGTTTGAAATCGATTTAGGTTGGTCGTATCCGACCCACACACCAGTTACAAGTTGAGGGGTAAACCCAATCATCCAACTATCTGTTTCTGTAGAACCAGACTTTCCGGCATATGTTCTTGATAGCTTTGATAACATCGATTGGCCAGTTACAGCGGCATAACTACTTAGGTTTTTATTAAACATACCTGTCATCATTTCTTCCATGACAAACGTTTTGCTTTTATCGAGAACTTGTTTACTCTCCAGATGAGCATCGTATAATATGTTTCCTTCATGGTCCATAATGCGGCGAATAAAAATTGGTTTTACTTCTTTTCCACCGTTTGCGAACATGCTATAAGCATTCGCCATTTCAATTGGCTTTACAGGAGATGTGCCAAGAGCAAGAGACGGAACATCTTTTAATGCACTCGTAATTCCGAATTGTTTCGCTGTTTTTGTAAGGATATCTTCACCTAAAAACAAATTTGTTTTCACAGCATATATGTTATCGGAGACTGCGAGAGCTTGTGCCATCGTTACGAAATCATCTGCATAATAATCTTTATAGTTTTTTGGTTTATACTTTGAAACACCATCACCTAAAGTAAATACCGTGTATTCGCTTTTTAAGCGCGTAGCAGGGGTGAATCCTCGTTCTAGTGCCGCATAGTATAGAAATGGCTTAAATGTAGAACCAGGCTGACGAACGGCTTGTGTAGCCCTGTTAAATTGACTCTTATTATAATCGGTTCCTCCCACAAGGGCAGCTACTTCACCTGTTTTTGGATTCATAGAGACGAGAGCAGTTTGTATGTTTGTTGTTTCAGGTATGTGATCTTTTACAGCTTGCTCTGCAACCGATTGTAATTTAGGGTCTAGTGTTGTATAAATACGCAGGCCACCCTTTTGTAAGGCTTGTTCATCTAATCCGATATCACGAAGAAGAGAAGCTTGTACAGCATCTTGGAAATAAGGTGCAATCTCTGCGACTTTTTTTGTATCCAATGAGGCAAAAGTTAATGGCTCTTTCTTTGCTGAAGTTGCTTGTTTCTTCGTAATATAACCTTGTTCTACCATTTCATCTAATATGAGAGATTGTCGTCCTTTCGCACGATCCTCTTTTAAAAAGGGAGAGTAGACACTAGGTCCTTTTGGGATTCCTGCGAGCATACTAGCCTCCGCTAATGTTAGTTCTTTTGCTGTTTTATCGAAATATAGACGAGACGCAGCTTCGATTCCATAAGCACCATGCCCGTAATAAATTGTATTTAAATATCCTTGTAAAATATGATTTTTATTATAGTTTACTTCAAGGCGGATTGTGTACATTGCTTCTAATAGTTTACGTTTCCACGTTTTATCATGATCTAAATACAGATTACGTGCGTATTGTTGTGTAATCGTACTAGCACCTTGGACTTTTGCCATCGCTTTTAAATCAGCAACAATGGCACCAGCAATACGCTTCATATCAAAGCCATGATGTTTGTAGAATCGTTGATCTTCGATAGATAGTGTCGCCTCTTTTACATAAGGAGAGATTTCATTGAGAGATACATTGTAGCGTTTTTGCATTTCATTACTTTGTCCTATAACAGTGTCATCATTAGCATAAAAGACACTTGTTTGCGGGACAGCAACAGGAGGAGGTCCCATAATTTTTGCAACTATAATAATAACAAAAAAGGAAAAAACGAAAAAAAGAACAGAAGAAAACATTACGGTGAAGAAAAGACGTTTATATTTTTTAAGTTTCGGATTCATAGTTTGATCCATCTTTTTCAGCCCCTCATTCATACAAACATTATTGTATTAGTATTGAGGGTTTTCGGTTATTTTAAACAATGAAATTTGGAAAACAAAAAGCTCCTTCAATTAAGAAAGGAGCTCAAAGGCGCGTGCTGGCCAATCAGTAATAATGACATCTACGCCATAATCAATCATAGTTTGTAAATCTTTGTATTCGTTAATTGTATACGGACGGAAAACGTATCCTTGTTTTTGTGCTAGTTGAACAAATTCTTTTGTTAGTAGTTGAAAGTTTGGATGTAAACCAGTTGCTTCTCTAGTTTTTGCTTCAGCGATAGGATCAGCAAGTGGTGTATCATATAAAATCGCTCTTGGGATTTCAGGAGCAATCTCTGCTAATAATGAAACAGATTCGTGGTTAAATGAGGAGAATACAATTTGATTCGATAGATGATATTCTCGAACAAGAGCCACAACTTTTTCTTCGATAATTGGATAGTGAATCACGTCTGTTTTTAATTCAATATTGAGTTGTAAGCTTGTTGTAGATAGCCAAATAAATACTTCTCGTAACGTTGGGATTTTTGCTTCCTGGAAAGAAGGGTCTTTATGGCTACCAGCATCTAAAGCTTGTAACTCCTCCACCGTTTTTTCGGAAACAAGTCCTATGCCATTTGTTGTACGATCGACTGTTTCGTCGTGAATTACGACAAGTTCACCATCTTTTGATAGGTGGACATCAAGCTCAATTCCATGAGCGCCAATGCGTTCAGCTTCTTGGAAGGCAATCATCGTATTTTCGGGATGTGTTCCTTTTACGCCGCGGTGAGCGAAAATAAGTGGTTTACTCATGTGAAATTCTCCTTATCATCTCTTTTCTTCCATTATGAAACTGCTTTAGAAAAAATACAATTTAATATGATAAACATTTACAAAAGTCTAATAGTTGCACAAAAGTTAACGTTAACGTAAAATGTAATAATCAAGTGAAGGGAGGAATAAACATGTATAAGATTGATGAAGTCACAAAGCAAGTTGGTTTAACAAAACGTACACTTCGTTATTATGAGGAAATTGGTTTAATTCATCCCCCTGAACGTAGTGAGGGGAACATTCGCCTGTATACAGATGAGGATATCGCAAGGATTAAAAGGATTGTGGAAGCGAAAGAAGTACTAGGAATTACGCTACAAGAAATGCAGCATTTCTTATCGTTAAAAGAAAGAATGGAACAGAGAAGAAATAGCGAGAATCCTCGTGACCGTGAAGTGATTCAAGAAATTAAAGAGATGCTTGAAAAACAAGTGCAAACGTTAGACGAGAAAATGGAGCAAATGCATCGTGTAAAGGCAGAACTTGAGGATAGCTTACATCGTGCAGTGACATTTTTAGAGAATACAAAAGGAGAGTAATCAAAATGGAGAGCAAACGAAAACTAGGGAGATTGATTACAGTGGTGGCTACCTTCCTTGCCTTTTCGGGTATAGGGGTAGTCGACCCAATTTTGCCGATTATTGCTGAAAAAATTGGTGCAACGCATTGGCAAGTAGAGATGTTATTTACGGCGTATATTTTAACGATGGCAATTATGATGTTACCAGCTGGGATATTTGCATCAAGATTTGGTGATAAACGAATGATGACAATTGGCCTTGCGATCGTAACTGTATTTGCGTTTATATGTGGTATATCGCAAACGATTGCTCAATTATCTCTTTTCCGCGCTGGATGGGGATTAGGAAATGCTATGTTCTTCGCAACGGCGATGACATTATTGATTGCATTAAGTAAAGAAGTTCATGAAGCAGTAGGATTGTATGAAGCAGCTATCGGTTTAGGAATGGCAGGCGGGCCTTTATTAGGCGGTATATTAGGTGGACATTCTTGGCGTTATCCGTTTTTCGCAACGAGTATTTTAATTTTCTTAGCATTTATTTTAGTTTTCTTTTTTGTGAAAGAACCGGAGCGAAAAGTGAAACGTAAAGCGGCAGGTGTAGGGGAATTATTTAACCTGGTGAAGTATAAACCGTTTATGCAAGGTGCGATTTCAGGGATGTTATACTACTACGGATTTTTCGTTGTGTTAGCATATTCACCACTTATTATGCATTTATCTGCTATTCAATTAGGATTTGTATTTTGTGGATGGGGATTAGCGTTAGCCTACGGTTCTGCAATTTTAGCGCATAAGCTAGAAGGTAAATATGAGCCAAAAGCATTATTGAAAGGTAGTTTACTCGTATTTGCGATTTTCTTAATTGCACTATTCTTTGTGAAAATTATGTGGTTACAAATTGTATTAATTGTTCTATCAGGATTAGCATCAGGATTAAATAATGCATTATTTACAAGTTATGTAATGGATATTTCACCTTATGAAAGATCTGTTACATCAGGTGTTTATAACTTTGTTCGTTGGTTAGGAGGCGCAATTGCTCCGATTTTATCAGGAGTTATCGGTCATACTGTTTCACCACAAAGTCCATTTTTAGTAGGTGGAATTGTGGTGTTAATTGGTTGTATTATGATCCTAATTCCAATTCGTAAACCAGTAGAAGTAGAGACAAAAGCCCTTTCTTAAGAAAGGGTTTTCTTTATATATATATGTTAGAACCCTCTGACTAAAATATATTTTCGGTATTTTTATACTTTTAGCTATACATTTTGGATGTTTTGTTTTATTTTTGTTAGGGGACATTAATGATGTCCCTATTATAAATTTGCATTGAAAGGCGTGATTGTACGATGGAACTATGGTTCACTGAAAAACAAACAAAACATTTTGGGATTACGGCGCGTATTAACCGCACATTACATACGGAGCAAACAGAATTCCAAAAACTTGATATGGTTGAAACGGAAGAGTTCGGAAACATGCTTATTTTAGATGGCATGGTTATGACAACAGAAAAAGATGAGTTCGTTTATCATGAAATGGTAGCGCACGTACCTTTATTTACACATCCAAACCCTGAAAACGTATTAGTTGTAGGTGGCGGCGATGGCGGTGTTATTCGTGAAGTGTTAAAGCACCCAAGCGTAAAGAAAGCAACTCTTGTTGAAATCGATGGAAAAGTAATTGAGTACTCTAAACAATACTTACCATCAATTGCAGGTGCATTAGATAATGAGCGTGTAGAAGTAAAAGTAGGAGATGGTTTCCTACACATCGCAGAAAGCGAAAATGAATATGACGTAATTATGGTAGATTCTACTGAGCCAGTAGGCCCAGCGGTAAATCTATTTACAAAAGGCTTCTACGCTGGAATTTCAAAAGCGTTAAAAGAAGACGGTATTTTCGTTGCACAAACGGACAACCCTTGGTTCACACCAGAACTAATTACAACTGTGTTTAAAGACGTAAAAGAGATCTTCCCAATTACTCGTTTATACACAGCGAACATTCCAACTTACCCAAGTGGTCTTTGGACATTCACAATTGGATCTAAAAAACATGATCCATTAGAAGTAAGTGAAGAGCGTTTCCACGAAATCGAAACGAAATACTACACAAAAGAATTACACAATGCAGCATTCGCATTACCGAAATTTGTTGGCGATCTAATTAAGTAAAAGAATCGTATGGAACAAATAAAGTGTAAGTAGCTCATTTAAGGTGTTTGTCCAAAAGACTTGAACATGCTAGCTATTTACACTTCTGTAAAGAAAGTCGTCTTCTTATTGTAAAAAAGAAGACACCGGTAAATCGAGAAAGAGGAGCAGCTCGCTCCAAATTTGAGAAATAATGAAAGGTTGGGATACCTTAAGTTCCACATAAGGAGGAAAAGAATATGCGTTTTGATGAAGCTTATTCAGGTAAAGTATTTATTAAAAGTCATCCAAGTTTTGAAGAGTCAAAGGTAGTTATTTACGGGATGCCTATGGATTGGACAGTAAGTTACCGTCCAGGATCTCGCTTTGGCCCTGCACGTATTCGTGAAGTATCAATCGGTCTTGAAGAATATAGCCCATATTTAGATCGTGAACTAGAAGAGGTAAAATATTTTGATGCGGGTGATATCCCATTACCATTCGGAAACGCACAACGCAGCATAGATATGATTGAAGAGTATGTATCAGAACTTTTAGATGCCGATAAGTTTCCACTAGGTCTCGGCGGTGAGCACTTAGTGTCTTGGCCAATTTTTAAGGCAATGGCAAAAAAATATCCGGATTTAGCAATCATCCACATGGATGCTCATACTGATTTACGTGAATCGTATGAAGGGGAGCCTTTATCTCACTCTACACCAATTCGTAAAGTGTGCGATTTAATTGGTCCGGAAAACGTATATTCTTTCGGTATTCGTTCTGGAATGAAGGAAGAATTCGAATGGGCAAAAGAAGTAGGTATGAACTTATATAAATTTGACGTATTAGAACCGTTAAAAGAAGTATTACCGAAACTTGCAGGACGCCCAGTCTATGTCACAATTGACATTGACGTATTAGACCCAGCTCATGCTCCTGGAACAGGAACATTAGAAGCTGGAGGTATCACATCTAAAGAATTATTAGATTCCATCGTGGCAATTGCAAATTCAAATATAAATGTAGTTGGAGCAGACTTAGTAGAAGTAGCTCCGGTCTACGACCATAGTGATCAAACACCAGTCGCAGCAAGCAAATTCGTGCGGGAAATGCTGCTCGGTTGGGTGAAATAAAAGTGAAGCCGACTGTTTAGACCCGGTGACTAAAGTTCTTTCCTGCAAAAGGTGCTTTTTACCTCGAGGGAAGAAGTGAAGCCACTGATCATTCTAGCCGCTGTAGCTGGATAAAATAAGAGCCTCCTATATGATTAGGGGCTCTTATTTTGTCGTTATGTGTCGGTAAGTCGATATATTAAAAAAATTGCTGATATAATTTCACTGGCTATCACACAACACAAAAAAGAGTTATCCTCAAACGATGAGAATAACTCTTTTTCTTATGCTACTTTCTCTTCCGAAGTAATGCCACGAATTTCATCAGCAGAACGAATTGGATATTTACGGAACAAGATTGATCCGATGTATCCAACAATCGTGGTAACGATTCCACATAATACAGCAGCAATCGTTACTTTTACAACGTCATTAAATCCGAATAAGACAAGAAGTCCTGGGATTGGTGATGCTGTTCCTGGTGCATTATTAACGAGTTGGAACAGAGATGTAATAATACCAGCAAGTGCACCGCCAACAAAGTTTGTAGCATAGATTGGGATTGGATTTGCTGAAACAACATCGGCTTGTGTTAAAGGCTCGATTGCTACAGCGATTGTGTCTTTCTTTGAACAAATTTTTAATCGTTTAAAGAAAATAAAGTTCATTGGAGCTGAGGCTGCTACGGCAAGACTACCAATTGCCATTGGTAAACCTGTTAATCCAAGCATGGCAGTTAGTGCCATAGAACTCAGTGGAGAGGTAGAAATAACTGTGATTAATCCACCAAGCATAATGCCCATAATGATAGGACTTTCTGTAGTTGCAACTGAAATCATAGAGCCGATTTTACCGAGCGTTGCGTTCACGAGCGGATCCATAAGCATTGCCATTCCGCGTGAGATTGGTGCAGCAATAAATAAAATTGCTAAAAACTCTACACCAGCTGGTAATTTCTTTTCGAGAAATTTCACGACGAAAGCACAAACGTATCCAGCGAAAAATCCTGGTAAAATACCGAATCCACTAGTAGCGATACCGATTAAAACAGCATATACAGGTGAAACACCGATTGCTAGTGCGACTAAAATTGCCGCTGCGACACCACTCATACTACCAGAAGCTTCTCCTACTGATTGTAGAAAGTCATTATGAAACATTTCTCCACCGATATAACGGTGAAATGCTTCAATAAGAAAACTTGCGATTGCTGCATTAGCTAAAGCACCCATTGCTTTCATTCCGTAAGGAGCACGGTAACTAAAAAGTGTAAATAGACAAAGTACAACAAGTAATAGTGCTAAACCTTGCAAGATAGCCATTTGAAAACTGTCTCCTTTGATTTTTGTAATAAAAATTTGTATCATTCAATAATAATATAAAAGTTCATGAAACGGAAAAAATTTTTATTGGGAAATTGCTATAAGGTGAAAATGCCTTACAATAATGTAAGGAAAGTGTAAGGTGTTTAGATAGAGTATAGTATGTCATTTTTCGTATAATACAAGTACGGATATATGACTAGGGAAAAAGAAGTGCAAACAGGAGGCGCATGTATGAAATTGGTAATTAAAGTTTTAGTTGTATTCGCCATCATTCTAGGTGGAACAGCGTACTATTTGAACACAAAAACAGAAGGTGTACATGCTTTTGTAGACAACTTCTTTTCAAATAAAGAAATACAAGATTATTATGCGGTTATAGATAAAGGTGAGAAAAAAGACGGAGATTACTTGTATACATTTAAAGGGTATACAGAAGACGGAAAGTTACAAGTTGTTAAAAGAATGATGAACCGTGAATTGCATACAGGGGCGTTTATAAAAATTTATGCAAAAGGTATGCAAGGAAAAGGGTGGGCTGAAATCCCAAAAGAGTCAATCCCACAAAAAGCGTTGCAAAAAATAGAAAAACCATAAAAGGAGCGACTTATTCGCTCCTTTTTTAGTGCGTTAAAATAGTGATAGATGTTTTTTCTTTGTTAGACATGATTTTTGCACGTCCACCAATTGGGAAAGTGAAAATTGGGGTTGTATGCCCAAAACTTGCGTTTGCAATGATAGGGATATGTGCAAGTTCAGGTTTTGAAGTAATCATTTCTTGAATGTCTTCTATCGCACATTCTGCACCTTTTTGCATCTTTCCTATAACGATGCCTTTTACGTAATCGAAATCTTGTTGCTGCATAAGGGAATGTAAATAACGATCAAAGGTTTTAAGAGTAGCTTTTCCAGTTAAGCTATCCTCCTCAAGAAATAAAATTTTATCCTGTAAATTTGGCATATATGGTGTACCTTGCAGTAAATTCAATGTGCTCATATTACCACCGATAATCTCTCCAGTTGCTTCGCCTTCGTGAATTGAGACGTATCCTTCATTTTTAATGAAATCTCGGTTTTCCTGATCTACATACCAAGAATCATCGCTCCATGTTTCAGATGGCAGGACTTCAATAGGCTCATTAGAAGTTAAGCATTTTAAAAAGTAATCGGTCGTATACTCGAGTCCTTTCTCCATTCCAAATGAAGAGAAATGGGGTCCTGAATATGTAACAAGTCCTGTTTTTGTGTAAATTGCATTATTTAAAGCGGTAATATCAGAATAGCCACAGAAAAACTTCGGATTTTCTCGAATTAGATCATAATCGAGATGCTTTAATAAACCATTAGAGTTGTATCCGCCAAGTGTCGTCAAAATGGCTTTTACATTAGGGTCTCCAAATGCCTCGTGGAAGTCTTGAACGCGTGAAGAAATAGAAGAGGAAGCAAATCGATCTATCTCATCAGCATATGTTGAGAATGTAACTTGAAAGCCCATGTCGGCTAATCTTTTTATAGCAAGATTTCTGTTTTCAGTTGAGACAATACTTAAACTACAAGATGGTGAAATAACTCTAATTTCATCACCTTTTTTCAATCTTGTTGGTAGCACATAACTCACCCCTTTAAATGAAAGAATATTTAGATTTAAAAAATATTTTATCATATGAAATAAAGTGAAAGTGAATTATTTTTTGAAATGGAGTTTTCCTGATTTTTCAGCAGACAGACAGAGGTTTTTTTTGATATGATAGGAAAAGTGATTTATTATATACATTATTTAATATCTATAACATTTGAAAGGTGTGCAAGACGTGGAGAAACAACTTGCAGGCTTGCCGGTACACGTTCATTTCGTAACAGAAATCCGTGAAGGGGCGAGGAAGGAAACCGTTGCTTTTGAAGCAAATGGTCAATACTATGTAAAAGGTCAAGGTACATATGTAACATTCCAAGAGCCGAACGAACAGGGCGAAGTGAAAACAATTATTAAAATTCAAGATGAACAAGTTCTCATTATGCGTTCAGGTGCTGTTTCAATGCGTCAAACGCATGTGAAAGGTGAATGGACAACTGGTACGTACACGAGTGAACTTGGTACGTTTGCATTGCAAACAAAGACTGATAACGTTCTTTTTAAATGGTCGGATGAAAAGAAAAAAGGACAACTCTTCTTAACGTACGCATTGCTTCTAAGTGAACAAGAAGCTGGCAGATATACAATTACACTTAATTTGAAGGAGGCAAAATGATGAATTCTTTAGAACAAGTAAAAGGATTGATTAAAGAAGAAATTCAAGCTGCTGTATTAAAAGCAGAATTAGCAACAGAAGAACAGATTCCAAACGTTGTATTAGAATCTCCAAAAGATAAAACAAATGGTGACTTCTCTACAAACATGGCAATGCAACTTGCACGCGTTGCGAAAAAAGCACCTCGTATGATTGCAGAAGAATTAGTTGCAAACTTCGATAAAGCAAAAGCTTCTATTGAAAAAATTGAAATCGCAGGTCCTGGTTTCATTAACTTCTACATGGATAATAGCTACTTAACAGACTTAATTCCAACAATCGTTAACGCTGGCGAAGCGTACGGTGAAACGAATACTGGTAAAGGTGAAAAAGTACAAATTGAGTTCGTATCTGCGAACCCAACAGGTGACCTTCACTTAGGACATGCACGTGGCGCAGCAGTAGGTGACACTCTATGTAACCTATTAGCAAAAGCAGGGTACGATGTATCTCGTGAGTACTATATTAATGACGCTGGTAACCAAATTCATAACTTAGCTCTTTCTGTTGAAGCTCGTTACATGCAAGCTTTAGGCCTAGAGAAAGAAATGCCAGAAGACGGATACCATGGTGCGGATATCATTGGAATCGGTAAGCGTTTAGCTGAAGAATTTGGCGATCGTTATGCAAAAGCTGATGCTGAAGAAAGCTATGAGTTCTATCGTTCATACGGTTTAAAATATGAATTAGCAAAACTTCAAAAAGACTTAGAAAGCTTCCGTGTTAAATTTGATGTATGGTTCTCAGAAACATCATTATACAAAAACGGAAAAATCGATCAAGCTCTTGCTGTATTAAAAGAGCGTGAAGAAATCTTTGAAGAAGACGGCGCAACTTGGTTCCGTTCAATGACTTACGGGGATGACAAAAACCGTGTATTAATTAAAAACGACGGTTCTTACACATACTTAACGCCAGATATCGCGTATCACCGTGATAAATTAGAGCGTGGTTTCGATAAGTTAATCAACATTTGGGGTGCTGACCACCATGGTTACATTCCTCGTATGAAAGCTGCTATTCAAGCGTTAGGTTACGATAAAGAAACACTTGAAGTAGAAATCATCCAAATGGTACAACTATACCAAAACGGTGAAAAAATGAAGATGAGTAAACGTACAGGTAAAGCAGTTACACTTCGTGAGCTTATGGAAGAAGTAGGCGTGGACGCAATGCGTTACTTCTTCGCAATGCGTAGCGGTGATTCACATTTAGACTTCGATATGGACTTAGCTGTATCAAAATCTAATGAAAACCCAGTATACTATGCACAATATGCTCATGCTCGTGTATGCAGTATCCTTCGTCAAGGTGAAGAGTTAGGATTAGCTACAGGCGGAGACGTGAACTACAAACTTGTTACTTCTGAGAAAGAAGTAGAGTTACTGAAAAAACTTGGTGAATTCCCAGCTGTAGTTGCGGATGCAGCACAAAAACGTCTGCCACACCGCATTACAAACTATGCATTTGAATTAGCTGCAGCACTACACAGCTTCTACAATGCAGAAAAAGTATTAAACCAAGATAACTTAGAATTAAGTAAAGCTCGTTACGAATTAATGAAAGCAGTACGCACTACACTTCAAAACGCATTAGCAATCGTAGGAGTATCTGCACCAGAAAAAATGTAATAAAGAAAAGCGGAGCCGACTGTTTAGTCCCGAAGGCTAAGGTTCTTTCCCACAGAAGATGCATTTTATCTTCTCGTGGGGAAGGTTCTTAGACAGAAGGGGCTAGGAGGCAGAGCTGGACATAAAGAAAAGCGGAAGCGGACTTTCGTTTTTCAGTAAAAGGCAATCACACGATGTTGTGATTGCCTTTTTGTGTGGAGATAATAAAAAAATAAAATTTTATCAAACAAAAGGAGAATTTGCGTCGTCTTATATAAATGACAGGAGGTTTATGATGGAAGAAAAGGTAGAAGAATTAATTGATATATATAAGCAGCAAATATATTCCTTATGCTATAAGTTAGCGAAGACGAAAGAAGACGCGGAAGATATTTTTCAAGAGACGTGGATAAAAGTTTTTTCATCGCGGCACCAACTTTCTTACGTGGAGAATTATAAAAAGTGGATTACTACAATTTGTGTTCGTACGTTTTATGATTTTTATCGGAAAAAGAAAAGGTGGAAAGATCGTGTATTGGATTTATTTCATAAAGAAGATGGTGGAGAAATAGAGCATGCAGATGATGTGAATATGTCAGAAGAATTTATTCAAAAAGTCGAAGCAGAAATGATACGAGAAGTTATACAGTTATTAAATGAAAAATATAAAACTGTGCTCGTACTCTACTACTATGAACAATATTCTTACAAAGAAATGAGTGAAATATTAAATATACCAATTGGTACGGTGAAATACCGCCTTAATTATGCAAAGGAGCAAATGCGAGAACATTTGGAGGGGTTCGTTTATGAAGGAAGATAAATTTGATCAAAAGATAAAAAGTAGTTTAGCGGGAGAGATGATTCCTAGCGAAGAGCTGATAAATAATACGAAGCAGGGCGTGCGAAAGGCTCAGAAGTTAGAGAAGAGATGGATGATTTGTATTCACGCCATTTGGATTGTTTTGTTAACAGTTGTTATAGAACAATTTGTTACTCATTTAGATAACAAAATTCCAATTATTATAGCAGTCGTTATTATGATGCACGTATACATTCCGATATATGTTGTAATACAGTCATTTTTAAAGAAGGAGTATAAATTACATGAAAGAGTTCGCTAATCCGTTTGTAATATTTGAAGTAGCTGGAGTGACAATGTTTTTAGCTTTTATAGCACTTTTAATATGTGTTGCATCATGGGTATATACAGATGCTAAACCACATCAAATGAGTAAAGGATGGAGTGTTTTAGCGGTTATATTGCCATTCTTTATTGGGTTTTTATTATATATGGTGAGGAGAAGTAAAAAGAAAGTTGAAGGAGAATATAAGATGAATTTTGTTAAAAAACAGAAGGTAACATTAGTTGCGATATTGACAAGTACAATGTTTGTATTACTTAGTGGTTTTACTTTTGCGCAAACGTTAGATGATGCGTGGAGAGCAGGAGATATATATTTAGAAAATGAGAAGCAAGGGAAGACAAGTTACGAGGCAAAATTCTCATCATGGGATATTGCCGGTAAAGATATTGAACTTCAGTATGAAAAGGATACAGAAGTGACATTTTCTTATGAGACAGATGCAAAACGAGGGAACTTATGCTTTAGCGTATATGAAAGAAAAGGAGAAGGTATAAACGAATTAAAGGAAATTTGTGAATCGAAAAAAGGTACTTTTACAGTTACATTGAAAGCAAATGAAAAATATGTGTTTAATATAAGTGGTGTAATGGTGAAAGATGGATTTGTAAAAGTGTATTGGGAAGAGAAATAAAAGGGGCCCTGTAAAGGACCTCTTTTCTATTGAATAGTATAAGTAACAGAAAAGCTCACAGGACTGTAGTAAACGAAAGGTGCGTGAAATTGAACATACATATTTCCATCCGTTTTTGCAGTGAAAATACGGCCGTAACCATCAGAATAATGCCCAATAAGTTTATGATTTGAGTCATAAACACTGTAACTAGGAGTTTTACTGTTAGGTTGAATTGTTAACTCTTGTCCCTTTTGAAGGAAAATAGGTTCTTGTTCAGAACTACCTCCAGTTTGCAAAGAATAAAATTTTGTGAAGCTTTGTTCTTGAGCGGCAGCCGCAGCCTTTGTTTCAGGAATAAATGCGGTAGCACCAGTAATTCCTGCTAAAGTTAACGCACCAGCTAAAATCATTTTCTTCATAGTAGAAAAGCCTCCTTATTAGTTGTAATCGTTTTTGTTACAGTTAATATTGTATACGATAATGAGTAGGAAAAAATATGCTTTTATGCATATATATTTTTTCTCAATAAAAGACCACTGATTTTTATCAGTGGTCTTTTAAATGATTAAGCAGCTTTCTGTTCTGTTTGAGTAACAGGTTTTTGAATAGTGTTATAAACACCAGTTCCGATAACTTCTAGTGCCATTTTCATACGTTCAGGTGAAATATTCTCAAATACGTTATCTTGAGGTGTATGATATACCTTTTCGATATGATAGATTAATGGATTCCAACTATCGACACCCATCCAAATAAATAGAGCCGCAGGAATACCAACTTCAGCAAACGGTACGTGATCACTAGAGCCAAATTTTCCTTGCAGGACGAGGTCATTATTTAATTGTTTACTTGCTTGTAAGGCTGCGTCTGTTACAAGGTTTGGAGAACCGTTAGGCGTCATAGCATATAAATTCTTTGCTTTATCGTAATTTGTTGCGACCATGTCTGCGTTAAAGACACCTAAGATTCGATCGCGTTCTTTTTGGGATAAACTATTAACGTAATAATCGGAGCCAAGTAAGCCAGTTTCCTCAGAACCAAAAGCAATAAAGCGAATTTCTTTATCAGTTTCTACATTTTGCAAAGCACGAGCTAATTCTAATACTAACCCTGTACCAGAAGCGTTATCGTTTGCTCCAGGTGCTCCAACGACACTATCATAGTGCGAGCTTACAACGACAGCTTTTTCATTACCTGTACTGTTTTTTGGTTTCTTTTTAGCAATGACGTTTAAAGATTTTAAATTAGATTCATGTCTCGCTTTTAGGGAAAGAATTGTTGTCCCTTTTTTAGCGATTTCTTCTTTAAATGCATTTCCTTGCGCATAAGCAAGACCGAAGACAGGGATAGATTGCTTTTTCGTTAGGCGAGGATTGAAAGTTTGTCCGTAGTTCCCACGGCCTCCAATTAAACTGTATAAAAGAACCCCTTTTGCTCCTTTGCTAACGGCGTTTTCAACTTGTTTATTGTAGTCAGCTACTGTTGTTCCTCTTTCAAATAGAACAATCTTTCCATTTACTTCATTAGGAATATCCTCTAATTTTGTCCCACCTTGAACAAAGATAAGAGGAGCTGTAACAGCTTCTGTAGAAATTAGTGCGTTAGGAGCAGCGCCAGCTTGCCAATTACGTTTTGTGGATAATGGAGATTCAATAAAGCCAACATACTGATCTGGAACTTGAAATGGCTGATATTCTACCTCGTAGCCCATTGATTTAAGCTGCATACCAACGTAGCGAGAAGCCCATTCTTCTGATTTTGTGCCACCAGGGCGAGGACCAATTGTTTCGGATAAGAAACGGATGTGTTCGATGGCGCGGCTTGCATCAACTTGTTTTGTGATAGGTGAAGTCTGTGTGATTTCAGACGTGGAATCAGCTTTAGCTTGTCCAATTGGAGCCAAGCTAACAGCAAGTGATACAGCAAGCAAAGAGCTTACTATTTTTTGTTTTAAAGATTTTTTCATTTTTTCCTCTCCTATTCTTCTATTCTCTCTGACTGACAAAAGAAGACGGATAACGACTTCATTTTACCTTTACATTTATTATTTTTCAATATTCTGACATTGAGAAATAAAAAAATACTATATGTATATTTGCATATTTTTGATGGAGATATGTATGCTATCATTTTAAATGAAGGTTCGCTTTCTGCTTGGAAAGCTCCTACATTGCATGAATCTAGTGTACCCAAACTTTAGATTATGTAGAGAAAAGAATCCACTGTAGGGTTTCTTTTCTCGTGTTTGAATCATGTGATGATAAATATGTTTCCGCATTTCATAATTATCATCAGTGATATATGTAAGGCATCCATATGAAAATACGAGGCTGTTCAAAGGTTTTCCGTACTTTTGGACAGCCTCACCCCGTTAAAAGAACGATACCCTATGTATCGTTCTTTTTTGCATAAAAAAACACCCAATCAAATGTTCATTTGATTGGGTGTGAAAAATTATTAATAATATTTTTTTCGTTTTGTAGCTAAAATACTTAACAATCCAGCTAGTAGAAGTACGATACCTACTGTTTGGATAGAATCTTTCTTATGACCTGTATTTGGAAGTTCTTTACCTGTATTTCGTTCATCTTGCTGTTTATTTACCTGTGTTTCAGGATTTTCGTTTTCTAGTCCTTCAGAAGTTCCTTTACCATGTGTTTCAGGATTTCCGTTTTCTAGTCCTTCAGAAGTTTCTTTACCATGTGTTTCAGGATTTCCGTTT